>DATMLR010000586.1:0-17486 GCA_035570015.1 Puia sp. | reverse complement strand
TACATCTTCAGAGGCGCCACCTGGACTATCGGAGGCCCTCCAACCCCCGAACCTGGAGCCGGACAATTTGCCCTCGGCGGGAATGAAGTTGGGACAAGTTCGCTTGCTAATGTGACTATGGAAACTTTTGAGCAGGGAAATACGTTTGTGTCGAACGGAACGAATTGTTTCGATTGTCACCAGGCGGCGAATCCGGGATTGCCGGTGGCGGATACGTTTGTGAGTCATATTTTCCCCTTTTTGAAACCTTTGTTTTAACGTTTTTATGCGCGAAAGGAGTAAATTAGTTGTATGAACCCCTCCGTTCAAAAAGGCCCTTTCCGGTTTGTGTGGGTCATACCCCTGGCGTGGTTCTGCCTGGCTTGGTTCTGCCTTGCGTCCTGCAACAGCAACCGGCCTGTCGCGCCGCCCGTCGAAGTTCCCAATGATGCACAACCCTTGTGCGCGGTCAGCCCCGCGGACATCAACGGTTGGTTCCGGTCCGGATCGTCGACTCTAAATGGAATTGTCAATCCACCACACCCGCGGGCACTGACAGCATTATGACGCTGATCCCCCATACGCCGGGTCTGGTGCACGCCATGGCCCTCCGTACGGCTCTGCGCGGTCCTCATGACCTGCCGGTGGTCTTTACCCGGGCTGGGAAAATGCTCGAAGTTGCGACGCCGCCGAGGTCGGCGGCCGGCCGGGAGCTGATCCTGGACCGAAATGGTAAGCCCGTCGAGATTGGGGAGATCGTGCGGAATGCCACCGGCCGACCCGCTTCTTAGTGGGAGGAGTTCGGATTTTTATCAATTCGACCGGGGATATCGTAGACGTAGTGTCGCCGGATGGTCAACGATGTTTTCGCTCATCTCCGCACGGGCGTCCGGGATGACTCCCCAGCGCTAGTTGTCGAACTTAAGTCGGCATGGGTGCTGGCGTCCAGCGTACCGGACCCTGGCGATTATATCACCACGACCGCCGCTGTGCCCCGCTACAACAAAACGGCGACAGAATGGACGCTCGTGCCCGATGTGTCGGATACTGTTCTGTTGTGTATGATCGGGATGCATGTTGTAGGATCGGTGAACCAGCATCCGGAGATGATCTGGGCAACTTTTGTACGGTTGTGTGCCAAGCCTTTCGGTACCGCCAGGGATGCCACCAGCGAGATAGATCCGGAGACAGCAGCGCAGTTGAATTCAAAGGTCATTTCCAGCAATTGGGGAATACATCGGTTTTTACCGGTACGAATTGTTTTGATTGTCATCAAAGTGCTAATCCTAACGCTCCTCCACCCGTTGGATCCCAGGTGAATTATGCCGACACGGGGGCAAGTCATATCTGGCGTTATTTGAGGCCGTTGTTTTGAACGGCTGCCTACAACTGCGGCGGCAGGGTAGTCAACTTTTCGTCGATCACGACGGTCTTTGTCCAGCGGTCGTGCCAGGGGTAACAGGGAGTACCGAGCGCGGAGAAGGCTTCGAAGGGCACCATGCGGGAGAGGAAACGGAGAAAGGCTTTCCGGGGCCCGACCGGGATGCCGTCGTCGGTGACGGCGCGGGTGCCGCTGATGTATTTACCGAGTGTTTTGCCGCCGGTGGCCGCTTCGAATCCGCCGATGAACAGGCCGTGGAAAAAGACGGCCCCGAGGTAGGCAAACAAGTATAGTAGCGGCCGGTTTCCGATCGGGAAATTGATTGCGATCAGGATCTCCACAAACCAATAGCCGACTAAGAACCGCCACAACAGATAAATTAAGACGCCATCAACGAGATAATTGGTGAAGCGCTTGCCGCCGCTGGCCTGATAGAGGACATACGTTACGTCATCGAGGATGTCGGGGGACTCGGAGGATTCGGAGAACTCGGAGGATTCGGATGCTCCAGATGATTCGGAGGTTCCGGGGGACTCGGAGGTTCCAGAGGACTCGGAGGTTCCGGATGATTCGGAGGCGGGGTTTTCGGGAGTGTTGTCCATGGTATATGGTTGTTTTTCTGGGAAGTTATGAATGTTTTCGGCTTTCAGATTTGCGCTTTCAATATAAGTGAAAATTCTTAGGTGTTAAAAAATTATCAGTAATTTCCTTTGCTGGTTGAAGAATATCTTTTTACATTCGATTGCAATTTGTTCTCACCTAACCCGTACCCCTACCCGTTCCCTTCATAAGCCGCTCCCTATCCATCAATACCATTTTTTTAAACCAAGACCTTGACTTATGAGGCCCACCATTGCTTGCATGCCGGCGCTGCTTTGCCTATGCATTTGCCTGTCCCCCGCCGTTTCTCGCGGCAATACTTCCTTCAGTTTGGAGCCTACTCCTCTTCCGATGGATTCAGTAACCGACCATGGGCTTTCGTTGAATAAGCTCAGTGATCGTACGCTGCAAGTCCTCAATAACCGTTATACGCTGCTCAACAAGCTAGTAGAGCGTCAGACGGAGAAGATGCTCCGGCGAATGCAGAAGAAGGAGCTCGCGCTTCAGGCGCAACTTCAAACAAAGGACAGTTTGAAGGCGCGGGCGCTGTTTGCCCAAACCCAGGCGACGTATCAGCAGCTGCTGGCCAAGCTGCAGTCGGGCGCAAATGAGGGTGTAAATGCCGGCGCCGCCGCAAACCCGCTGAAGCAGTATATTCCCGGTGTCGATAGTATGCAGACGACACTGCGTTTCCTGGGGCAGGTCAACCTGAATGGGCAGGCGAGTATTCCAGGTCTTCCCGTAGGGCAGCTGCAAAGCGTCCAGGCCGTGAGTCAGAAGCTGCAGCAGCTGCAAGGCACCATGCAAAATGCCAACGAGATCCAGTCCTTTATCCGTCAGCGCGAGCAGCAGCTTCAGGATCAGCTGATGAATTCGGGCGTGGCCAAACAACTGCTTGGAATCAACCAGGAAGCCTACTATTATCAGGCCCAGCTTTCCCAATATAAAGACATGCTGAACAGCCCGGATAAGATAGCGGGGGCTGTTCTGTCGGCGGTCCGGCAGGCGCCGGCCTTTCAGAAGTTCTGGCAGCAGAACAGTTATTTCTCGCAGTTGTTCCCCGCGCCGCCGCCAGGGGTTGCAGGTACGCCGCAGGAATTGTTTGGTCTGCAGACCCGCGACCAGGTACAGAAGGAGGCGCAGCAGCGGCTTGGCATAAACGCAAATTCGGCGGCAACGCAGGCCGCGCAGAAAGCGGGCGGCGGCGGAGGTGGCGGCGGCGGTCTCGCGTATCTCCAGCAACAGATGCAAAAGATGGAGACACAGCTGCAACAGATGAAGAACAATATCGCGCAGTATGGGACGGGCAGCGCGACAGGGCTTTCCAACGGCAATATGACGGTGCCGAATTTCCAACCGAATAGTCAGCATGGAAAGACTTTCCTGAAACGACTTCAGTATAGCCTGACGGTCCAGAACAATCCGAGTACGGCCGTATTGCCGGCGATCTCAAGCCTGGGTTTGAATGTCGGGTATAAGATCAATGACAAGGCGACGGTCGGGATCGGGGGCAGCTATCTGCTCGGCCTTGGCTACGGCATCGAACATATCCGGTTGAGCAATCAGGGCGTGGGGTTGCGGTCTTTTGTAGACATCAAGGCAAAAGGCAGCTTCTGGATCACGGGCGGCTTCGAGTACGATTACTTTCAACAATTCACAAACTTTCAGAATATCCCGCACCTCGATGTCTGGCAGCGGAGCGCCCTCATTGGGCTGACAAAAAAATACCGAATCGGGAAGCGGGAAAACAATATTCAGCTGCTATACGACCTGCTGGCCTATAGTGAGGTCCCGCGGGGCCAGCCATTCGTCTTCCGGATGGGGTTCGGGTTCTGATTTCTTTTCTAAAGTGTTATCCATTACGACAAACCTTCCAATTATGAGCAACAGTTCTTTCTGCAACATCAGGGCAGGGCTATTTTGTGTAACCGTTTTCATTGCGATCAATGCGCGGCCTCAGACTGTCCCGAATCCTCCAAAGATCGAGACGCCAAATGTGGCGACCCTGGACAAATTTGAGGACATCCCGGTAGATATGGCGACCGGCACGCCGGATATCTCGATCCCGATCCATAAGTTGCATTATGGAAAGATCGATGTGCCCATCTCCTTGCGTTATCACACGGGATCACTGCGGGTTGCACAGCATCCGGGGTGGGTAGGGATGGGATGGGATCTGCAGGCCGGGGGCGTTATTACGAGGCAAGAGAGAGAACTTGCCGATGAGGTCTGGATCGATCAGGCCGGGAGCATGCCCCCCATGTTGGGGAGCACCTACTTTCCCGAACCAGTCGCTTCCCCCCCTGTGTCAGGCGCCCAGATGATCAACACCGGTACGAGTTGGAATACACCAAGCACGTTTACCAGCTTTTTTGAAAGCAATGCGCAGGGTACTATTTCGGATGTAAGTGCGGACGAATTTACTTTCAATTTTATGGGCTACAGCGGCAAGTTCTACTATGAAGGACCGACCAACGGCTGGCAGGTCCAATGCGATCAGAACGTCACCGTGCAACTGACCAACCCTTCCAGCCCTTTTGTGTCGGGTGATGGCGTACTTGCCATCATAAACCAGGAATACGAAACTTCTTCCACTCTATATCATTTGATTCCGAACGAAGCAAATGCACCGCAGGAAAATGCTTCGCAGGTATTCGCCGGATTCACGCTAACCGTACCGGATGGAACAAAATACTATTTTGGCAGCGCTAATGGCGCGGGAATTGAATTTTATAGCAAATACGGCGCAATCGGGGTCTCCGCCACCGGAGTTCAATTCTTTACCGATACCTGGCTTCTCACAAAAATAGTCGACGTCGATGGCAATGAGGTCGATTTCAATTATAGCGCCAGTTACCCGGTGGCCGACCTGGGATTTGGGTATCAGGCCGATTCCTGGAGTTGCGCATCATCATCAGGCCTGTGGATCATACCGCTCATATGGGCCGCGCCCGATCTTTACGGCTCAGGATGGGCTGGCCCCGGTCCGATAAATACCGCACTACATTCCGGCAGGTTGCTCCTTCCGCTATATCTCGATAACGTCACCTGCAAAAATGAAACAGTATCGTTTACCAGGGCTGTAACGAATGCTTGTTTACGGTTTCCGGAGAATGTATACCGGTGGATCAATTCCAGTGAGCCAAATTCCCAGAACAATGAATTCTCGCTCAATATCCTTGGCGATGGCGTCACTGTTCCAAACAATGGAAACCCGTATACCATCGACGGCGTAAACAACCTCCAATGGATGCAATTGAACAACATAGCTATTACAAACGGGAACGGGCAATTGTACCGTCAATATCAGCTCACCTATTCAAATGACGCCACCCAAAGACTTACGCTGACGAACTTCCAGGAAAAGGATAATGCCGGCAATTCGATCGAAAAATATTCATTCCTCTACAACACCACAACTTCGCCGCCTTTGTATGATGCCAACTATGCTGACCACTGGGGCTTTTATAACGCAAACGATGTGTCTGTTGCCAATACCGGCGTCGCGGATACCGACCCGACAAGTATTTTTGCTCATAAACAGACCAACCCTTCGGCGGTGATCTATGGTACGCTGTCGCAAATTACGCTGCCCACCGGCGGGTATACCAGCTTAACATGGGAGGCACATGATTATTCACAAGTCGTACCAGCAACGAGGCAGGCGCCACTGACGAGTGTGAGCCCAAAAGGATACGCGGGAGGCTGCCGGATCAGGGAAATAAAAAGTTACAATGCGGATGGCACGGTGGCCCACGACAAGAAATATCTGTATGTGCGGGGTTATACGAATGGCAACCCCAACAACCTGACATCCAGCGGTATACTCAATGGTATTCCGTCCTATTCGATGAATCTCAATAACCGGCTTGGGGTACATGGTCAACAGAGGGAATCGATCTCGCTGACCTATCTCAATTCCCTGGCGTCGTATAGCTATAACTCCGAGGGCTCATATCTAGGATATGACGAAGTAGTCGAGTTGAATGAGGACGGCTCGTATACCCGTAATTTTTTTACAAGTTATGGGCCGGATCTCAACGGTGTTTCTCACTGGGATGTCGCACCCCTGACCACGCTGGGTTGGCAAACGGGCGACAGCTACTACACCCTCTCAGAACTCAATATGGAGCGGGGAAAACCGGTGGGTATATCCAAATACAATGCAAACGACGTACTCGTTCAACAGACAGTAAATATCTACAGGAATGACGCTGCCCGATTCAACAATTACCTGCGATTGGTCAGCTTAAACAGCAGCTACAGCGGCTGCACCACATACGATGCACTCATATTGGCTACCGCAAATCAGGTGTTCACTTACGCATATTACATCGTTTCAACGACCGTCACCACGTATGATCAGAACGGCAGGAACCCGATGAGCACGACCACGGCTTATACGTACAATAGCAACAACCTTCTCAGCACCCAAACGCAGACCGACAGCAAGGGAGAGACCATTGTCACCACGTACAAATACCCGCCGGATATGACCGATGCTACCAGCGTGGCGATGACTGCAGCGCATATTCTCACGCCGGTGATGCAGAAAACCGTCACCAATAACGGGTCGGTTGTCAGCCAAACCACGAACAATTATTATTCGCCCAGTGCCGGCATGTATAAGCCGCAGACGTTGCAGATGATAATCGGGGGCAATCCGGTAGAGACCCGGACATCCTTTTTTAACTATGACAACCAGGGGAATATCAATGAAACGTCCAAGACCAATGATATCCATGATGTTTACCTGTGGGGCTATTTTCGCCAGTATCCGGTGGCCAGGATTTCTGGTAGTACGCTGAGTGCGGTAACGGCTATCGTCAGTCAAGCGCAAATAGATAACGTCACCAACACATCGTCGCCGACCAGTGATGCCAGCGTCAGGGGCCTGCTGCAAACATTGCGAACCAGCCTGCCAAATGCGCTCGTGACGAGCTTCACCTATCTGCCGCTATCGGGGGTAACGAGCGAAACTGATCCGAAAGGGCTGACGACGTATTATCAGTACGATAATTTCCAGCGGCTTCAGATGGTCACCGACAATGACGGCAATGTCCTGAAGACGTACGCTTATCAATACCAGATCCCGCAATAGCATTTTTAAACCTTGATCTCTTCAATATGTTAACCATCAACGCCAAAAAAGCATTCCTTACAGGGCTTGTGCTGCTGGTCTGTCTGTCGGAGGTTTGTTCGCAATACTCCATCACGGGGTTCACCCCGGTGGTATCGGCCCAAACCTTCGCGCCCTATACCATAACCGGTGGCAGTTGGAGCACGGCTGACCATTGGACCTGCACCAATTGCTCGTTGAACGGCACCGGGAATACCAGCGTGCCCAATAACGGGACGCCGAATGTAAGCGTGAATTGGTCCAACAGCGGGACGCTGTCCTATTATTCGGGGAACAACCCGACTCCTGTGGCTACCTATAATGTGACGGCGTATGTGATAACCGATAATATCGAGACGAACCCCAACCAGGAGTTCTTCCCGGACTATTTCCCTATGGTGCCGCTTAACCAGTTGTACACGTTGAACCTGACCGGAAATACGGTGTCGGTACCGGGCGGCAACGTAATCTACATCTGGGAGATCAGTACGAATGGTACGACCTATACTTCGCTGCCGGATGGCAACTCGCCGAATTATACGCTGACGATGGCCTTTTCAGCGGTAACGTATATTCAGCGGGTGGTCGTTGTGCAACTGGAAGGGGATTACTACACGTATAATTCGCAGGTCATTGATGTCCAGCCGGAGCCGCCGGTAACCGCCGGCGCTATAACGCCGGCGAGCGTTAGTATTGCGTACGACGGCAATCCCGGCACCTTCACGGCGTCTCCCGGAACAGGCGGGACGATGTGCGGTGGCAACTACACCTATACCTGGCAGAGTTCGACCGACGGCATCAACTGGACGACGGTGGGTTCGGGGGCGACCTATGCGCCGGGCGCTGTACTCCAGACGACTTGGCTGCGGGTGATCGACTATTGCGGACCAATGGGGGCGTTCGCGACGGCTGCGATCTACCTTTATTCTGCCTTGCAACCCGGAACCATCGGACCAATGAATATTACGGCGGCCTCCGGTACCAGTCCGGGGATGCTGACCGGCAATCCCGCAAGCGGGGGGGATGTCGCGGCGGGGTATGTCTATACCTGGCAGTATTCTACCGATGGGGTTAATTTCAACTCCATCTCGAATACGAATTTTCTGAATTACACTCCATCGGGGAGTGTTCTTACTGCGCCGGCAACCTATTTCAGACGCCAGGTATCCTGCAACGGACAAACAGCCAACAGTAATGTTGCAGAAGTTTTGATCACCACACCGACGGCGCCGCAGAATGTGATTACGAGCAGGACCGTGACGGCCGGAGCTGTCACAACGCTCAGTGCGGCTAACGCACTGACTGCCCTGACGGATGTCAAGCAGAGCAATGGATATTTCGACGGTATGGGCCGTCTTGTTCAGACTGTAGCGATGCATGCATCACTTATAACTTCGAACGGCAACAATACCGATATGATCACCCCGGCGGCTTATGATGCCATGGGCAGGCAGGTCTTCGATTATCTTCCCTATCCCTCGCCGTATAATTCCGGTAGTTTCGACGTCACCCCATTTCCTGACCAGCAGTCCTTCAACTCCTCTCTTTTCTCGTCGCAGGGAGATAACCTCTTCTTCTACGGGCAAACCAATTATGAGGCGTCGCCGCTGGCGAGGGTCAATAGCAAGACGGCGCCTGGGAACAACTGGACAGGCGCCAACAGGGGCAGCCAAATGCTTTACACGGCCAATACGGCGGCCGATGGGGTCCTGGAATGGGTTGTCACGAACAGCGGAACGGCCGGGGTTTTTGGAACCTATAGTTTTGGCTCCCCGTATCCTCCCGGCACCCTGTTAAAAACCATTTCACTTGATGAGGAGGGCCACCAGGTGATTCTATTCAAGGATCTGGATGGCAATACGATTTTGCAGAAAGTGCAAAATACTGCGACGCCGGATGACGGAAGCGGTACCGGCTATACCGGGTGGCTGTGCACTTACAATATTTATGACAACCTGGACAACCTGCGTTGTGCTGTTCAGCCCCAGGGTGTCCAGTTGCTGATCCAGAACGATTGGAATATCTCCGCGTTGAGTGGGGACATCCTGAACAAACAATGTTTCCGTTACGAGTACGATGCCCGCAATCGGGTGATTATGAAACAGGCGCCGGGCGCCCAACCGGAATATATCGTCTATGACAATCTTGACCGGGAGGTAATGACCCAGAACGGGGACCAGCGGTCGAGCAACCAATGGACGGTTACCTTATACGAAACGGCATTGGACAGGCCCGTGGCGACGGGGTTGTACACAACGACCACTCCTTTCTCGGGTCTGTTACCGGCCGGCTATAACTCGCCAAGCTATCCCTTTACGCTGAGCAATACTCCCTCTACAGGTTGGGAATTGCTGACGCAGACCCATTATGACACTTATACCGGAATACCGTCGGGGGTGACGGCATCCATGATCACGACGGGGATCAATATGAGCAATTTCAGTTCTTCCTATAACACCTCGCCGTCGTATGCGCAACCGATGACCCAGGTAACTCCTTCGACAGCCGTCACGACACAGGGGCTGGTCACCTGGACGGAGGTGGAAGTGCGGGGCTCTAACGGCGGCCAGTATATCGAGACGTCTAATATCTATGACGGCCGGGCGCGGGTCATCCAGGAGCAAACATACAATTATACCCAAGGGCTGGATATTAAGACTACGCAGTACAATTTTGTCGGCCTCCCGCTGATCGAAGACACCCGGCAACAGTTTGGAACGACGCAGACCTATGAGATGGCTACACGCATAACCTATGACGCGTTGGAAAGACCTGTAAAGATGGAGAAGATGTTGATGGCTTCCGTCATCACGACGCCCGTATGGGAGACGATTGCCACGAGTAGCTATGATGCCGCCGGGAGGATGGCGTCGAGGACGATCGGCAACAACCCTCTCATCTCCGGTTCGCCGTTGGAAACGCAGGCCATCGACTACAACATTCGGGGCTGGACGTTGGGGGTCAACCGGAGCGCGATCAACAGCACGGCTGCTACGCCGTTCTTCAGCTATGAACTGGGGTTTGACAAGCCGGCTACAATCGTGACAGGGCAGAATTATACGGCACAACAATATAATGGGAATGTCGCCGGAACGATCTGGAAGAATGCGGGCGACCAGCAGGTGAAGAGATACGATTTCACGTATGACGCTCCCAACCGGATGATGGCAGCCAATTTCACCGAGTATACGGGCGGGGCGTTCAATACAAGCGCCGGGCTGAATTCCAGTACCACTGTAAGCGGATATGATGCTAATGGGAACATCCTCGGTGTGACAACGATGGGTTGGAAAGCAGGCACGAGTACGACGATCGATGCGCTGACTTATAATTACGTTGCCAATTCCAACCAATTGTTGAATGTCGTGGACGCCGTTAATGACCAAAACACTACTTTGGGTGATTTCCATTACTCGCCGACGTATACAACGCAATTGGGCGGCGGTGGAAAAACGAGCAGCACGGTAGATTACGCGTATGACAATAACGGGAACATCACCCAGGACAAGAATAAGGATATCCAGACGATGAGTTACGATTATGAGCTCAATCTTCCGACATCGTATACTATTGGCGGCACGACGACAAACGGCACGGTCACTTTTGTCTATGATGCGGATGGGAACAAGCTTTCGAAAACGGTGCAGGAGAACGGAGCCACCGTAAATGGGCTATCGACCAACATCACCACGACTACGACCTACAATGACGGCTTTGCCTATCAGTCGCTGAGCTATTCCAACTCGTCGCTGTCCTCCCTGAACTATACGAATAAGCTGCAATACTTCGGCCAGGAGGAAGGCCGTGTCCGCGCCCAATATACGAACGCGGCAAGCCCCAATACCCTGACGGGATTGGTATTCGATTATTTCTTAAGGGACAACATCGGCAATACCCGGACGGTAGTTACCGAAGAGACGGAGACCGATGCCTATCCCGAACTGACATTCGAGGGCAGCTCGTCAACCGATCCTCAGGTGGTCAACCAAAATGCGGTTTGGGACAATGCCGGCGGAACCAGCATCAATGTACTCAGCGCGCGCTCAAATGAGATGCCGACCGGATTTCAGAACACCTCTACCTTCGGAACGAATTGCCGGTTTATTGGCAAAACCGAGTCCGAGGGGGCGATCGGTGCCGCTAAATTGCTCAGGGTCATGGCCGGAGATGTCATCAGTACCTCCGTCTATACTACTTATAGCAGCGCCACAGTAGATAATTCATCGGCCAATGGCCTGACTACGCTGCAATACAGCCTTCTCAATATGATCGAAAACAGCGGCGCCGTCGGCGCGGTGATGGATGGGCCGGCAGCGGCATCCGCTTTGTCGACTGCGCAGGCGAACTCTTCGATCGTGTCGAATTTTTTCAACAGTATCTGGCAGGAGGTCCCCAACCCTTCGAATCCCGTCCCTGAGACCTACCTGCATGTCTTGTTGTTCAACGATCAATTTGTATTTGACAACGTCAACAGCCAAGTTGTGCCGATGACGTCGGCCGCCCTGAATGCGCCGCAGCTGCTTACCGTCGCCAATCTAACCGTTCCCAAAAATGGTTACGCCTATATTTATTGGTCCAACGAAAGCAATACAACCGTATATTTTGATAACTTTAGCTTGACCGTGAAGAGAGGGCCAGTCCTGGAGACCAATGACTATTATCCTTTCGGGCTAGCAATGGCCGCGACCGCAGATATGGCGTTGAAAACGCAGTACGAGCCGAATAAGTACAGGTATAATGGAAAAGAGTTGCAGAATCAGGAATTCAGTAATGGGTCGGGGTTGGAGCAATATGATTTTGGATCGAGATTCTATGACCAGCAACTCGGCAGGTGGGGCGTTATCGACCCGAAGGCGGATAAGTACACTTCGAACTCGCCGTATGGATATTGTTTGAACAACCCGCTGAAATTTGTAGACCCCGAGGGGGAAGACATTTATGTGCTGATCTGGTTTACAAACAATGGGGACATCGGTCATACGGGGATCGCGGTCGATAATTATAAGTGGCAGGAAAAGAAGGAAAATGGCAAGACTGTGCTGGACAAAGACGGTAAGCCTGTCATGGAGCAAGTCAAGGATGGGACGGTTACTTACTACGATTTTTGGCCGGGTAGCCCTAAGGGCGCGAACAAGAAGAATTTTGACGAAAATCAAAAAGGGATCGTTCAAAAATCCACCGGGCTTACGCTAGATAATCTCATGAATACTGACGTCAGCGGTAATGAGGGTTATGCTGCGGATGCCGTTGTTCAGTTTGCAGCAAGCCCGGAAAAGACTCAAAAAGTCGATGATGCAGGGAACCAGGCGTTTCAAAATCAGGGCAATGACAATATTCAATACAACGGAGTAACCAACAACTGTTCTACCTTCGGGTTGAATCTGTTAAAAAAGGGTTTTGATGTAATAGGCAGCCATGTAGGTATTGAGAATATAAAGACGTCGGAAGACAATAACTTTGTTGGGGTAAGGCCGATGGATGTCGATGCCGTCACACCCAATTTCCTATTCAAGGACATCAAGGCAAATATCAAAGCAAACCCGGCGCTCGGCAAAGTGCTGAAAACTAATCCGAAAAAAGAAGGCCAGGATTTTCTAAACGCCGCTTCGCACCACTTGGTAATCGATGAGACACCAGGACACTAAATAAGCACCAATGAACAGAATAAAATCGCCCTATATAACTATCACCTCGGCTGCATTGATCTTTGCAGTAAGTGATTTTGGCGGTGCGTGTACAATGCATGAGACTGTCACGGTCCATGATGTCGATTCGTTCTGCAGACATTTTGTCAAGGTAATCTGTACAAAGGATACGGCGGCTTTTTTTAGTTCGGTTGATAAAGACGACTTAACCAGCTATTTTCGGCAGAAATATCCGGCTGAGGCACAGCATATCGACTCCGAAAATGTGTTTTTCCCGTTTTTGTTTCGGTATAGTCCGATCGTGATCAGAAAGCAGGAGTTGTCCGCCCTGAGAGCGAAGCAGAAATTTTTTGAGAGCTTCACGGAAAAGATCGTCAGGCAAAATGGCACTTTGCGGGTCGGTGTCAATATCGATTGGAGAATCGACATCCCTGAAGAAAAACCGGAACATATTTATTTGGTCCTCCGGCGGGTCGGTGATTCATGGAAGGTAATTGGGAGTGATTTTTGAACCCGGTTATTTCTCCGCGAAGAACTTATGAAAATACGGAATTGTCTCGATCCCTTTGTAGAAATTTTCGAGGTTGAATTTTTCGTTTGGCGAGTGGAGGTTGTCGCTGTCGAGACCGAAGCCCATAAAGACAATTTTGATGCCGAGTTCCTTTTCGAACAGGGCGCAGATGGGGATGCTTCCGCCACCGCGGACGGGGATCGGGGCTTTGTGGAATGTCGCTTCGATGGCTTTGGCGGCGGACTTGTATGCCTTGCTGTCAATGGGCGTCATATAGGGCTCGCCGCCATGGTGCTCCTCCGCTTTGACGGTGACGCCTTCGGGGGCGATGGTGCGGAAGTAGTTGAGGAGTTTTTCCGTAATGACCTTTGACGACTGGTTGGGGACGAGGCGGGCGGAGATCTTGGCGTGGGCCTTTGAGGGTAGGACTGTCTTGGCGCCCTCTCCGGTGTAGCCGCCCCAAATCCCGTTGAGTTCGATCGTCGGGCGGATGCCGGTCCGTTCGTTTGTGGTATATCCCTTCTCTCCCCAGAGGGCCTTGACACCGAGGTCCTTTTTGTACTCAGCTTCGTTGTATGGGGCTTTTGCCATGAGCTCGCGTTCGGCTTTGGTGGCTTCGACGACATCGTCATAAAATCCGGGTATGGTGATGTGGTTGTTCCCGTCGTGGCAGGAGGCGATCATCCGGGCGAGAATCGTAATCGGGTTGGCTACCGCTCCGCCATAGACGCCGCTGTGGAGGTCGCGGTTTGGTCCGGTCACTTCCACTTCGATATAGCTGAGGCCGCGGACACCGATGTCGATACTGGGCGTGTCGAGGCTTAACATCGCTGTATCGCTGATCAAGATGACGTCGGCCTTGAGGAGGTCCTTGTGGGTCTTGACAAAGGTCGCGAGGTTTGGACTGCCGATCTCTTCTTCGCCTTCGATGATGAATTTGACGTTGGTAGGGAGGGTATCTGTGGCGATCATCGTCTCGAAGGCCTTCACGTGCATGAAGAACTGGCCCTTGTCGTCGGCTGATCCGCGGGCATAGATCTTCCCGTCCTTTATCACCGGGTCGAAGGGCCCGCTGTGCCAGAGTTCGAGCGGGTCAGGCGGCTGGACGTCGTAGTGGCCATAGACGAGGACGGTTGGCTTTTTGGGGTCGATTGTTTTCTCACCGTACACGACGGGATGGCCTGCCGTCGGATAGACTTCGGCTTTGTCGACGCCCGCCTGGAGGAGGTGCTGGCGGACCGCTGTAGCGCAGGATTGCATATCGGCTTTGTGTTCGCTGCGGGCGCTGACGGATGGGATGCGCAGGAGGTCGAGCAGTTCGGCGAGGAAGCGGTCTTTATGCTGATTTTGATAGGCTTGCCAGGTGGACATACGTAGTTTTTTTAAATGACTGGTTGTTTGGTGCTGTGATGCTTGCGGTTGGGGGTCACCGTGGCGAGCGTCCATTCGACCCGTTCTTCGAAGGCGTGCTTGCGGACGTCGCAGCTCTTTTTGGTGCAAATCCGGCAGGAGAAGTCGAGACAGGCGTCGGAGTGGACAAAGAATTCCATGGGCTCGCTGAACCGGCGTTTGACCAGCGAGGTAAAAGCATCGATCTCCGCATGCGCTTCGAGGACGTTGAGGTACCAGGGCACGGTCAGGTGACAGTCGACGTGGAGGCCATCCCCATATTTGATGACCCTCAGATTGTGCAGGTCGATCCAGTTCTCGCGGCGATGCTCGTTGAGATAAGAGATCAGGTCCTGTAACAGCTGTCTGTCCGCCTCATCCATGATACCGGCAATGGACCGCCGCAGGATATGATACCCCGTATACAGGATCAGCCCGGAGAAAAATAGTGCGACGACCCCGTCCAGCCAGGGCAGCTTTGTGTACCAGATCAACGCCAGACCGACGATGATGCCGGTGGTGGACCAGGTATCGGTCTGGAGGTGCTTGCCACCCGCGACCAGTTGTATGGAGTTGTTGCGTTTCCCTTTCCGGACACAGTATGTGCCGACGATGAAATTGACAATCGCGGTGAAGGCGATGATGTAGATGCCGGCGTCGAGCCGGTGGAGCTGGTTGGGATGGATCAGGTCCGTGATTCCCTCATAAATGATGATCAGCCCGGCCATGGTGACGAGGGCCCCTTCGACGGCGGCTGAGAGGAATTCGGCTTTGCCGTGGCCGTATGGATGGTCTTCGTCGCTGGGTTTAGCGGCGATATGGAGGCTATAGAGGCCGATGAGCCCGGCGAGAACGTTGACGGTGCTTTCGAGGGCGTCGGTGAGGACGGCGACGGATTGGGTGAGATAGTATGCGGCGAGTTTGCACAGGAAGAGGAGGGTGGCGATGATGGCTACCCAGCGTTGTGTGCTGATATTTTCGGCGCTTTTTGTCATGATGCGGCGGGTTCGCGCTTGCTGCGGAAGCGTTGGATGAACTTGCGGATGCGGCGGGTTATACGAAAATAGGATTCCCTGTTGAACAGGTTCGAGTCGTTCATGGCCTTGTAGGTGAGGAAGAGGCCGATCGGGGTGAGGACATAGGTGGCCATCCACATGCCGCCGATGGGGCCGAGGACGCCCTCTTTGACGAATTTTTTCCCGAAATTGTTCAGGAGGAAGAAGATTACGAAGAACACCACGGCAAAGATGAGGGGGAGGCCGATTCCGCCTTTGCGGATGATCGAGCCGAGAGGAGCGCCGATGAAAAACATAACGAGGACAGCGATGGCGAGCGTGATCTTCTCGTGCCAGGCAATCTCGAACCCGCGCAGGTTGTTGACTTCATTCTCATATAACACGATCGGTTGGTCGACGCCGACCTTAGCATTGCTGATCGCCATATTGGAGTGTTCGATTACGGTCGTCCTTACTGAGTCGGGGAGCAGGTCTTCGAAGGTAAGCGGCGGCGGCTGCGGCTGGGTCGCGAGGTGGTTGAGAGCCTGGCCCCCGGGGATCGGGGTGATGGGACGGATCACGGGATGGCCGGGGGGTGTCTTCTGAGGCGTGGAGGGGGTTTTCTTTGCGGCTTCGGCGGTGGTTTTCTTTGCGGCTTCGGCGGTGGCCTTTTCCTGCGCGGCCTGGGCTTTGTCGATCGAGTCGCGGGCTTTGTCGATCGAGTCGCGGGCGTGGCGGGCCTTCGTCCAGGTTCTCCGGATGCTGTCGGTGACATAAGTTTTTGCATACAGGTATTTGGACGAGGTTGTGTCCTTGTCGAGCTTATTCCAGGCCGGGCTGTCGAGGTAGTCGGAGAACTTCATGTTGTTATCGACTCGTTTCGCCGCCTGAGCGATAAAAGATGCATCGATCTTCTTTATACTGTCGATGGCTTTGGTCAACTGGGGTATGGTCAACATCTGGTTGTTGTTCTTGAACGTGCTGTCGTCGGTCTTGTTCATCCGGAACGAGCTCAGGTCCATCACCTTCTTATACGTATCAAACGACATGCGGACGAGTTGGGTGCTGTATGGGCCGCCGTTGGCTTTCTCCTGGTAGCGGGATCCGGATTTCAGAATGAATGCGAGCGATTGCTTGTCCGGGGTAACGACCATCTTCCCGCTGTCGGCGATGATCATGTTGTCCTGGTTGCCGCCGTTTTGCTCGTAGATCACGACATCGCGGATCGTGGAATCGTCCTTTTCCTTCTTCCCGATCTTGATCACAAACCCTTCGATGCGGTCGTAGAACACTCCCTCATGGATATCAAACGCCGGTTTGGTGACGATGATATCGTATTTGATGGTGTTCATTCTGAGGTTGGCGATCGGCAGCACATTGTTGTTAAAGAAGAAGGCGACGATGGTTAGGAGAATGCTTACGAAGAAGAGGGGGCGCATGAATCTTAAGAGAGAGATCCCGGCGGACTTGATGGCGATCAATTCGTAGGTCTCACCGAGGTTGCCGAGCGTCATGATCGATGACAGGAGGACGGCGAGCGGCATAGCCAGCGGGACGAGGGTTGCGGCGAGATACATAACCAACCGTCCGACGGTCAGCACGTCGATCCCCTTCCCAACCACGTCGTCGATATAGAGCCAGAAAAATTGTAGAACGAGCACGAACAAGGTGATAAAAAAGGTGGCGATAAAGGGACCGATGAATGCCTTTACGATGAGGATATCCAGTTTTTTAAAAATTCGGTTCACGGGCAATACTTAACTTTATCAGATGGACGCAAAGGTACTGTTTTCGGCAGAGGAAATGCGGCTGGTGTCTGATCCGGCGTGGATTTTAACGAAGAATTCGGCCGTTCGCAAGGTGGTGG
>DATMLR010000585.1:0-2691 GCA_035570015.1 Puia sp. | reverse complement strand
GGGAAGAACGATCCGGCGGATCTGGGCGCTCCGTGATGTGCCTGCGCTGGAAAAAGCCGAGCCGTTTACCACCACCCTCAAGAACCATCTAAGTAAAATTGACTTTCAGCTATCGGCGGTCCATGCGAACGGCTATGACCGGACCTATCGGACCACCTGGAACGAGCTGACGGACGAGCTCCTGAAACGGGATAATTTTGGCGCGCCGCTCAGCGACCGCAACCGGTGGCTGGATGACGAACTGCAAAAGATCACTATGGGGGCGGCGAGCCCGCGGCAGCGGCTGCAAAAGATATTTACCTATGTTCGGGACCACTTCGACTGCAACAATATGGAGGGGCTGTATATGTCCCAGTCGCTAAAAAAGCTGTGGGAAGAGAAGAAAGGCAATATTGCCGATATCAATCTGCTGCTGGTGGCACTTTGCCGCCATGAAGGCATGAACGCTTCGCCGGTGATCCTCAGCTCGCGTCCGCATGGTTATGCGGTAGATGACTATCCGCTGCTTAGCGACTATAATTACGTGATCACGCGGGTACAGCTAGGGGACAGCACGTGGCTGCTGGATGCTTCACGACCTTTTATCGGCTTTGGCCAGCTCCCGGATTTGTGCTACAACGGCTGGGCCCGGACGATCGACAGCAGTTTTGGCAAGATACCCTTGTTCCCGGATTCGGTGACGGAGACGAGGCTGACGACGGTTGAGCTGAACAACACCGACAGCGGCTACGCCGGCACCTATAACCGCCTTAACGGGACCTTCGAGTCGATGAATGAACGGAGCAGGCTGCGCAAGGAGTCGCCGGACGATTTCTTCGAAGCGCTGCGGAAGACGATGGCGGACTATAAGCAAATGGATGACTATGGGTTCGATTCGCTGGATGTTCCCGAGGCGCAACTGGGCTGGCATTATCGGATGAAGTACAATTTCACGCGCGGCACGATCTATTTCAATCCGATCTTTCTTGAACGGTTCAATACCAACCCCTTCACATCGCCGGTCCGGCATTACCCGGTGGAGATGCCGTTTTGCATCGACAACAACTATGTCCTCAACATGGATATCCCGCGGGGATACCGGGTGGACCAGCTGCCCAAATCGCAGCGGGTCCGGCTTTCCGACAGCGGTGGCCTCTTCGAATACCTCATTTCGGCAGACAGCAGCGCCATTCATTTCCGAACGCGGCTGACGATCCGGAAGACCAATTTCGGTCTCGACGAATACCAGAGCATCCGGGACTTTTTTTCCCTTATTGTCGCTAAAGAGAAAGAGCCTATCGTTCTTAAAAAGATCAATCCATGACGGCAGTATCCGTTTGGTCAGGCGCGGTTCTGACCCTGAGCTGTTTCGTGATGAGGCCGGCGTATGGCCAGGGCCCGGTAGCGGCGGCGATCCCCGACTCCTTGAGACAGGGAGCCAGCGTAGTCGACCGGGCGGATGAAACGGAGATCGACATCGAATCGCCGCGTAAAGCCAGGATTCACCGGAGGGTGGTCTACACCATCCTCAATGCCAATGGAGATGCCTATGCGACGATCCATACCTATTATGACAAGTTCCATGATCTCATCAATGCGACGGGCATCCTCTATGATGCAGGCGGCAGGGAACTGAAAAAGATCCGGAAAAATGATATGGAAGACTGGAGCACGGCAGGGTCGGGGATCCTGATGACCGATTCCCGGGTAAAGCTGTATCACTTTTCCAGCCTGAGCTATCCTTATTCGGTGAGCTATGAGGAGGAAGTCGAGCAGTCGGGGTTGTTCGTCTTGCCGGAATGGCAGCCGCAGCCTTCACCTTCGATGGCGGTGGAGATCAGCCGTCTGGTAGTAAGGGCACCGGCGGGGTACCCCCTGCGTTATAAACAGTATGGCTATGCGAAGGAGGTGGAGGAAGAAAACGGCGGAAAGGTTTACACCTGGGAGCTGCGTGACCGGCCGGCACTCAGGCAGGAGCCGTTTGCCCCCGCCTGGTCGAAGCTGGAGCCCGCTGTGCTGCTGGCGTCCGGTGAGTTCGAGGAGGGCGGCTATCGGGGGCGGCTCTATTCCTGGGCGGATATGGGTAAGTTCGTTGACCAGCTGTACCGGGGCCGGGATCAGCTGCCGGAAGAAGCGAAAAAGAAGGTGCAGGCGCTGATCGGCGGCGTGACCGATGACCGGCAGAAGATCGGCATTTTATATAGCTGGCTGCAGCAGGATACGCATTATGTCGGGATCGAGCTGGGGATCGGCGGCTGGCAGCCGTTTGATGCGAAGGATGTCTACGCGAAGAAATACGGGGACTGTAAAGCTTTATCCAACTACATGGTCGCCTTGCTGAAAGAGGCGGGTATCCGGGCCTGCAATGTGCTGATCCGGTCGGGCGATCATGCGCCGGCCATGGACACCGGTTTCGTTTGCAGCCAGTTCAATCATGCGATTGTAGTTGCTTTTGCGGGGAGTGACTCCGTCTGGCTGGAGTGTACGAATCCTTATCTGCCGGCCGGGTATCTCAGCGCCTTCACAGCCGACCGCGATGCGCTGCTGCTCGATGACGATGGCGGCCACATCGTTCACACGCCGGCGTATAGGGCAAAAGACAACCGGCTCGTCCGGGTGCTGCGGGGAAGCATCGATTCCGGCGGGAACTTGCAGGCCGGGCTTAGGACCAGCTATTCGGGGCTGGAGCAGGATGCTCTGGAATCGGAGCTG
>DATMLR010000584.1:0-5183 GCA_035570015.1 Puia sp. | reverse complement strand
CACCTCAATGCCAAAACGCGCCTCGTCTGGGCGGAGACACCCACCAACCCGTTGATGAATGTCATCGATATCGCTGCGCTCGCCGCGATCACCAGACAACATGGGATATTGCTTTGCGTCGATAATACGTTTGCTTCTCCTTATCTCCAGAACCCGCTCGATCTGGGGGCGGATATCTCGATGCATTCGGCTACCAAATATCTGGGCGGTCATAGCGACGTCATCCACGGCTGCCTAATGCTGAACGATGATACGCTGCGGGACAAACTCTATTTCATCCAGAAGAGCTGCGGGGCGGTGCCGGGGCCGCAGGATTGTTTCCTTGTGCTTCGCGGGCTCAAAACGCTGCACGTTCGCATGGACAGACACTGTTCCAACGGCGAAAGGATCGCCCGCTGGCTGCGTAATCACCAGAAGGTAGGACGCGTATACTGGTGCGGATTTGAAGACCATCCCGGTTATGCCGTGGCGAAGCGCCAGATGCGCGGGTTTGGCGGAATGATGAGCTTTAGCCTGAAAGATGACAGCGCAGCGGCAGCAACCCGGGTCTTATCCTCTACGCGAGTCTTTGCGTTGGCCGAGAGTCTGGGCGGCGTCGAATCCCTGATCAACCACCCGGCCAGCATGACCCACGCCTCCATTCCCCGTGAAGAACGGCTTCGCAATGGGCTCGGGGATTCGCTGATCCGGCTGAGCGTGGGTATCGAAGATGCGGATGACCTCATTGAGGACCTTCAGCAGGCTATTTCATGATCTCTACTGTACCATATCGGGTCGAATCGGATGGCTTGCGATCGTTCCTTGAAAAAAAGGTGAAGGAATACAATCGATCTTCCTTTATCGCGGATGATCCCATCAGCATCCCGCATGGCTTTCGGATCAAGCAAGACATCGAGATCGCGGGATTTTTCACAGCTATCTTCTCTTGGGGAAACCGGACAACGATCATCCGTAAATCCCGGGAGTTGATGCAGCTCATGGATGATTCCCCGCACGAATTTGTGGTGAGCCATTCGGAGCGGGAGCTTCGAAAGTTATTATTTTTTAAGCACCGGACCTTCAACGCAACCGACCTGCTTTATTTTATTGAATTCCTGCGTCATCATTACAGTAGGTTCGACTCGCTGGAAGACGCGTTTCTGGGGGGCGGGGGCGGCGATTGGGTGGGTCCCCGGGATCGCGGCGATTGGGACGCCCGTTGGGAAGGGGAAGCCCGCGCGGATTGGGACGCCCGTGAAGCGTTGACGGCCTTCCATCATTATTTCTTCTCCCTTGAAGATGTTCCGCCGCGAACGCGCAAGCATATCGCCACGCCGGAACGGAATTCCAGCTGTAAGCGTCTCAATATGTTCCTGCGCTGGATGGTCCGTAAGGACAATAAGGGTGTGGACTTTGGTTGCTGGGAGCGGATTCCTATTCATAAGCTCATCTGCCCGCTGGACCTGCACGTGGCGCGGGTGGCGCGGCGGTTCGGCCTGCTGACCCGGAATTCGAGCGACTGGACTGCGGCGCTTGAACTGACCGGGAAGCTCGCGTTACTTGATCCGCGGGACCCGACAAAATATGATTTTGCGCTCTTCTCGCTGGGCGCGCTGGAAAAATTCTGACGATGGAAGTTCCCGCGTTACAATCCGATCTCAACAACTCTTTCGGTCTCGATCTCCCCGAGACCGCCACGATCGAAATGCTCGAGGGGGTCCTCGCGGAACGGATCAATACGATGATCACCGCTGACTTCAACAGGCTTATTTCGCTACTCTACCGGGTGGATGTGAGCGAAACCAAATTGAAACAACTCCTTAGGGAAAGCGCCGGCACCGACGCCGGCCTGCTCATCGCCCGACTCGTTCTCGAGCGCCAGTGGCAAAAGATCGAAACCAGGAGGAAATACCGGTGATCGATCCGCGGGGGGGGGGTGATCGATCCGCGGGAGCGAAATCAGAACATCAATTCCTTCACCTTCTCCTTGTCCTCTTTCTCCTTCTTCAGGTCGAACATCGTTCCGAAAACCCGGTCCCAGATCGTGCTGCTTACTCCGAAGCCTTTGTGCTCGTCTTTATAATGATGGAGATGATGGTTGCGCCAAAGGGGTTTCATCCATCTGAACGGTGGGTTCCACGCATGGATCGCGTAGTGCATGGACCCGTAAAGGAGGTACCCCAGCATAAATCCGGGAAAGAACATGTATACATTGGCGCCAAGGATGATTCGCATCAGCAGGAAAATGACCGAGGCCAGGATCAGGCTGGGAACAGGCGGCATAAAAAGCCGCTCCCGGTCCCGCGGGAAATGGTGATGGTTGCCGTGCATGACATAAGTGATCTTTTTTGCCCGCTCATTTTCCGATACCCAGTGGAAAACGAACCGGTGCATCAGGTATTCGAAGAAGGTCCAGAAAAGCATCCCGCACAAAAAGACCAGCGCGATCCGGACCAACGGGAATTCATACCGGTAACCGCTATAATACAAGGAGTATCCAATGACCGGCAAATACATACCCCAGATCACCAGCGGGTGTGTCTTGGTCAGCATCTCAAGATAGTGGCTTTTGAAAAGCTGGGCCTGTCCCTTATTATGTATCTTCTCGAATTTCATCGAATCCACGATTAGCTGGTAAAGGTACGAAGATCGATCGAATTACCGGAACCAATCCCTGCAGGGCCGTCACTAAAGGTAAAGGATTTTCCTTTATTTTTACCGCTTATGAAGATGGTATCTTATCTGAAGGAGGAGCACGAACAACTCGGCATTGTTGTGGGCGATCTACTCTACGATGTGGGGATGATCCATCCGGATATCCCCAACACCATGAGCATGTTCCTGAACTATTGGGATGAGCTGTTCCCGATCCTTCAGGCCGGCGACCTTGCCATCCGGGAAGGTCATGCCCGTCGCGGCAAGACTATCCCCATCGACGAGGTGCAACTGCTGGCCCCCGTCCCTTTTCCGGCGACCTGTCGCGACGGTTATGCTTTCCGGCAACATGTCGAAGCGGCCCGGCGTAACCGCAAGGCGCCGATGATCCCCGAATTCGATCAGTATCCGGTCTTCTATTTCACCAATCCTCATAGCATTCAGGGTCCGGGGGAAATCCGCTGTATGCCGGACCATTTTTCCAAATTGGATTTTGAGCTGGAAGTGGCGGTCGTCATTGCACGGCAGGGCCGCAATATCCGCGCGGCCGAAGCCGATAGCTATATTGCGGGGCTGATGATCATGAACGATCTGAGCGCACGGACTCTTCAAATGGAGGAGATGCTGCTCAATCTCGGCCCCGCCAAAGGAAAGGATTTTGCCACCGCTATCGGCCCCTGGCTGGTGACCCTCGACGAATTGCAGGAGTTCGAAATCCCCTGCAAGGAAGGCCATACCGGTCTTAACTGGAACCTCCGCATGCAGTGTCGTGTCAATGGCGATACCGTCAGCGACGGGAACCTGGGCGATATGGACTGGACATTCGCCGAGCTGATCGAAAGAGCCTCCTACGGAGCAGACCTTTATCCCGGAGATGTCATCGGTAGCGGCACCGTAGGTACCGGCTGTTTTCTAGAGCTGAACGGGACCGGCAGGCTGAACGACCCCGGCTAC
The DNA here is from genome assembly GCA_035570015.1 of Puia sp. Classification (GTDB taxonomy): domain Bacteria; phylum Bacteroidota; class Bacteroidia; order Chitinophagales; family Chitinophagaceae; genus Puia. The sequence continues at coordinate 1,595 of DATMLR010000584.1, read as the reverse complement.
GCCGAACAGTGGTTACAGGAAGGCGACAGGATTGAAATGGAAGTGGATGGCCTTGGCATCCTGACCAACACAATTGTCCGGGAAGAGAGCGATTTCTCGCTGCTGGAGGAAAAAAAGAAATGATCATCGATCTGGGCACGATCAGCCCTGCCGAACGACAGGGTTACTTGCAGGCATCCGTGGCGCCGCGCCCCATCTGTTTCGCCAGCACGATTGACGGGGCCGGACAGGTTAACTTGAGCCCGTTCAGCTTCTTTAATCTATTCTCCACCACTCCACCCGTGCTGATCTTTTCCCCCTCCCGGCGTGTCAGGGATAATACGACCAAACATACCTGGCACAACGTCCTCGAAGTGCCCGAAGTCGTCATCAATATCGTTGACTTTCCGATGGTGCAGCAGGTGAGCCTGGCGAGCTGCGACTACCCCAAGGAAGTATCCGAATTTACAAAAGCCGGGTTCACTGAAGAGCCCGCCACTCTCGTCAGGCCGCCCATGGTAAAGGAAAGTAAGGTCAGGATCGAATGCCGGGTTCTCGATACCCGGGCCCTGGGCGACCAGCCCGGCTCCGGCAATCTCGTGATCTGCGAAGCCCTGCGCATGCACATCGACGACAGTATACTCGACCCGGCGACCGGCCGCATCGACCAGCGCCGGTTCCCGCTGGTGGCACGGCTGGGGGAGGACTGGTATTGCAGCGTCGATCCTGCCAATCTTTTCCGCGTCGAGAAACCCAATATCCACCTCGGGATCGGGATCGATGCCCTCCCGCCGGCCATCCGCCAAAGCAGGATACTGACCGGTAACGACCTCGGCCTGCTGGCCAATGTTCATTCGATGCCGGTCATCGACCCCGCCTTTGAAGACGAACGGCTGCGACAGATCTTCCAATACTTTGCGGTCAACCCCGACGAAATGGAAACAGAGCTGCATTCCTATGCCCGGCAGCTGCTGGCGCAAGGGAAAGTCGGGGAAGCGTGGCAGGTGCTGCTGGCGCTGAACTAACGGCAATTCCATTATCTTCGCGACAATTTATGGCCACACCCAATCTATCGGAACAGGAGATCATCCGGCGAGAAAAATTAGCGGAACTGCAGCAGCTCGGCTTCGACGCTTTTCCCGCGCCCTTATATCCCGTCAATACATCCGCGGCGGATATCCGTGAACATTACAAGGAAGGCGTCAACAATGCCGATTTCGCCGACGTCTGCATCGCCGGCCGTCTCATGAGCCGCCGGGATATGGGAAAAGCCTCCTTTGCCTCTCTGCAGGACAGCTCCGGTAAGATCCAGGTCTACATCAAACGCGACGACATCTGTCCCGGTGACGACAAGACCCTCTATGATATTGTCTGGAAGCGCCTGCTCGACCTGGGTGACATTGTCGGCGTAAAAGGATATGTTTTCACGACAAAGACCGGGGAGATCTCGGTCCACGCCCGGGAGTTCACTGTCCTGACTAAATCGTTGAAACCCCTTCCCGTGGTGCGTGAAAAGGAAGGCGAGACGTTCGACGCGGTCACCGATCCGGAATTCCGGTACCGGCAGCGTTATGCCGACCTGATCGTCAATCCGCAGGTTAAGGAGGTATTCCTGC
>DATMLR010000583.1:0-12300 GCA_035570015.1 Puia sp. | reverse complement strand
CCAGCCAACCGGAACTGTCGGCGATGGACAATCCCAGGAAGAACAACGCGGCGACGGTCAACGGCAATATCCGGTCTCCGATATACAAATACAATACCGCACCGCAAAGATATGCCCACCCGATCAGCCCAAGGATGCCATACCAATGCGTCCGCATCCAGGTGGGGTGTTCAGGTGTCCCTCCCTTATACATCCAGGCCAGTATGACCAACAGCAGAATACCCACAAACCGAAACGCCCATTTTCGCACCGCCGGCCAGTTCGCCGGATAATTAAACCAAATAAAGAACCAGGCGATCGTCGCGAGCAACAACCACGCAAATTTTCCAATTGGCGCCTGCCCGGTATAATACTCTTCATAATTGACCGTATAGATCCCCATGACCAGCAAAGCAAACGACCGGCTGAGGATATGCCAGAGCACCGAACTTTTGGACATTCCTTTGGATTCCCAGTTCCGAACCGCGAAAACAATGGAAAGCCCCACGATGAAAAGAAAGGCGGGGAATACCGTATCGGCCAGTCCCAACCTGTCCTCTCCTTCCGCAGCATGTTCCAGCCAGCGCGGAACCTTCTCGTCGAGCACGAGGTCATTGACAAAGATCATCAGCAGCATGGTGATGGCGCGGAACACATCGATGGAAGCCAGGCGGCGGGAACGAGGGATCGTCATATAGTGTAATTTTTCCAAAAATGAAGCAAGTCGATCATTCGGCTTGTGTATCCATACTCGTTGTCAAACCAGGCAATGATCTTCACCAGTCTGCCCGTTGCCGACGTCAGCGTACCGTCAACGACGCAGGAATGCGTATTCCCCTTGATATCCAGTGACACCAGCGCATCTTCGTTGTAATCAACTATCCCCCTGTATGATTCCAGGGCAGCCTTTCTGAACAGTTGGTTGATCTCCGGCACACCAACCTCCGACCGAAGCTGGACCGTAAAATCTGCCATTGCTCCATTGGCAACCGGCACCCGGGTGGAAACCGTGGCGATCCGGCCCTTGATATCCGGCAGCAATCGCTCCAATGAAGCGGCCAGATCGATCTCGACCGGGATGATCGACTCCGCCGCCGCACGGCCCCGCCGGAACTGCCGGTGCGGTGCATCGACCAGCTCCTGCCGCGAGGTATAGGAATGAAGGATATTGACCTGAACAGATTCGATCCCCACCCGACCCAATATAGAAAGCAGCGGAGTGCAGCAATTCGTCATACAGCCTCCGGGCGAAACGATCGAAGTCTCCCGTGCCAGGGATTGGTGGTTATATCCATAGATCAGCAACGGGATATCGGACGATCCGGTGGTCGAGAGCAGCACCTTGCGGGCGCCGGCCGTCAGGTGGACCGCGGCAGCTTCCTTGCTGGTGAACCGACCTGAGCACTCGAGCACAACATCAATTTCCATTTCCGCCCACGGAAGACTAGCCGGATCCTCCCGGCGATAGATAGCCAGCGACCGGTCCCCAACCGATAGCTGACCTTTCCCCACGGAAACCGGCTCCCGCAACGGACCATAGATAGAATCATATCGCAGCAGGTACGCCAGGTTCTCCTCCTCCATAATATCGTTGACAGCGATCAGCTCCATTTCTTTCAGATCCAGCAGTCTCCTGGCAAGCAGCCTGCCGATCCGTCCCATTCCGTTGATTGCAATACGCATCCGCAAATATACAAACCCGTATCTTTGCATCCATGTCCAGGATAACGACCCCTGCGCCGGAGATCGCTCACGCAGATAGAGATACCATAAAAGGCCCCATCCAAAGAACGGTGTTCTCAGTCCTATTCGCCATCAGCTTCTCTCATCTTCTGAATGACACGATGCAGTCGCTGATCCCGTCTACTTACCCGCTGCTAAAGAAGTCTCTGAACCTCAACTTCAGCCAGCTGGGATTAGTGACCTTCTGCTTCCAATTGACGGCTTCCCTGCTACAGCCTTTTGTAGGAATGTACACGGACAAGAGACCAAAGCCCTTTTCACTGGCGGCAGGCATGTGTTTCACCCTCGTCGGCCTGATCCTTCTGTCAAGGGCTGGTGAGTTTGTAGTTGTGCTGGTCGCCGTGGCCCTTGTGGGTATCGGCTCTGCCGTTTTCCATCCTGAAGCTTCGAGGCTCGCCTGGATGGCTTCGGGTGGCCGCCGGGGCATGGCACAATCCGTTTTTCAGCTGGGCGGCAATGCCGGCTCTTCCCTTGGTCCGCTGCTGGCCGCCGAGCTCATCGCTCCATACGCCAACGGTCAGTCAAGAATCGCCTGGTTTGCGCTTTTCGCGTTGCTGGCCATTGCCGTTCTGGTCCGGACTGGGGTATGGTACCGGCATAACCTGAATAAGCGCCGCGCCAAAGAACTCATCCCGCAGCCCGCCCTGGCCCCCGGACTATCGCCGACGCGGGTAGTGATCGCCCTTTCTATCCTGCTGGTCCTCATTTTCTCAAAGTATTTCTACCTGGCAAGCATGAGCAGCTATTACACCTTCTTTCTGATGGATAAATTCCATTTATCCGTCGGCGCTTCGCAGATGTTTCTTTTCCTCTTTCTTTTTGCCATAGCTGCAGGCACGCTGATCGGCGGGCACGCAGGCGACCGCTTCGGACGTAAATACGTCATCTGGTTCTCTATCCTGGGCGTGACCCCCTTCACCCTCCTACTGCCATATGCCAATCTTTTCTGGACTGCGGTCCTCTCCTTCTGTATCGGCGTCATCCTCGCATCGGCCTTTTCCGCTATCCTCGTCTATGCACAGGAACTTGTCCCGGGAAAGATTGGTCTTATATCCGGGCTTTTCTTCGGTCTTGCCTTTGGCATGGGTGGCATCGGGGCCGCTGTTCTCGGCCGGCTGGCGGACAAGACGAGCATCCAGTATGTGTTCCACCTCTGTTCTTTCCTGCCCCTGCTTGGCCTGCTCACGGGCTTCCTGCCATCCCTGAAACCGGCGCCACGCCATGGATAGAGCCCTCGCCCAGGTCGCAGTCCGCATCGCCGCCACCGGCGGTTCTAAATGCCAAAGGCCGTCCCGGAAACCGGGACAGCCTTTAACGATTGCTTGCCAAACGAAAAACTATTTCTTGGTGGTAGTGTCTTTCTTAGCAGTGGTGTCAGCAGCCATCTTGTTGGCCGTGTCAGTCATCTTGGAAGAAGAATCAGACATCTTTGCAGCAGAATCCTTTGCAGCGGTGGAATCAGCAGCAGACTTGCTATCACCGGCGTTGTTACAAGCGGCGAAAGCGCCAATAGCCAATACGATTAAGAACTTTTTCATTAGTGATTGTTTTTTGCGTTAATTGAATGGTTCCGGGCTTAATACCCCATGGGAAAAAAAGTAACCCGGCAAAATCAATACTTTTTGCATATTTAATTTAATAATGTGTATTTAATGGTTTTTGAAGCGTTGACACGACTAATTTTAGAAAAAATTGCCGTTCATTTGGGTTACGAATCTTTAATTTGGGTATTAAACAAGGAAGCGTGAGGACCGATACGACCGAACAGCAATTATTGGAAGGCTTGGCGCTCAACAATAGAAAGGCCATCGAAACCATTTATAAGCAGCATTATAACATGGTGCAAGCGCTGATTCTCAACAATAGCGGCTACCCGGATGACGCACGGGATATTTTCCAGGAGGCCATGATCGTTCTCTATGAGAAGGTCAGATCCGGTTCTTTCGAACTGAATTGCCAGCTGAAGACCTACCTCTATTCCGTATGCCGCCGCCTCTGGCTCAAACGCCTCGCACAAATGCAAAGGTCCTTTTCCGAAGTGGAGAACCTGCGCGATACGGTGCCCGTAGAAGATGAACTGGAAAGACATGAACAACGCAACCGGGATTTCCAGGTCATGGAGCAGTCGCTAAACAGCCTTGGCGAGCCCTGCAGGAGCTTACTAAAGGCCTATTATCTGGAAATGAAAAGCATGGTGGAAATAGCTTGCGAATTTGGCTATACCAATGCCGACAATGCCAAGAACCAAAAGTATAAATGCCTTATGAGGCTCAAGAAAATATTTAGTCAGCATATCAAATAGTGCGCAAGATGCAAGATAACGCCCTCATAGACACCGTTGAACGCTACCTCCGGGGAGAAATGCTGCCCGAAGAGAAGTTGTTTTTCGAGCACGTCCGGTCCACCAACCCCGACGTCGATCAGCTCGTGATCGAACATACCCGATTTCTCAGCCAGCTCACCCAATACGGCGAGACCTCCCGCCTGAAGACCGAACTGCAAACGGTCCACCGGCAATTAGCTGAAGAGGGTCAGCTCGGCGAGCAACGCCCCGCCATCGTGGTGACCCTGTGGAAAAAATACAAACGGGTAGTGTTCGTCGCCGCTTCCATTGCCGGCATCACCGCCCTGTTCATCAGCGGGCTGGTCGCGCTCCTGTCGCCCAAGGTAAGTAAAGACAAGGTCGACTACCTGATCAACGTAGTCAACCATCAGAACGCTAAGATCAACAACATCGCCAATCAGGTCAATTCCAAGGAAGCCCCCGTTTTTGACGGGTTCGGAACCGGATTTCTCATTGACGGAAAAGGCTATCTGATCACAAATGCCCATGTAGTCAGAAATGCCAGAGAGATCGATGTCCAAAACACCCTCGGGAATTACCACGCCCGGCTTATCAGGCTTGACCCGCAGGCAGACCTCGCACTACTGAAGATCGACGATACCACCTACCGCCCCTTTATCGGCCTGCCATATGGCATTAGCAAATCGGACGGTGACCTTGGCGAAGATCTCTTTACGCTAGGTTACCCGCGCCCCGAGATTGTTTACAACAAAGGGTATCTTAGCGCTGCAACCGGCCATGGGGAAGACACTACCTCCTTTCAGCTGACAATCGCAGCAAATCCCGGGAATAGCGGCACCCCCGTGTTCAATAATGACGGAGAGGTAATCGGGGTTATTAACTCGAGCCAGCACGACGCTCAAGGGATGGTCTTCGCAGTTCGCTCCAAAAATATCTTCCGCGCCATCGATTCGATCAAAGCCGACAGCAGCCTCCAAAGTATTGACAGCAGTCTCGTTCATCTTCACATGCCGCTGACCTCTGCCCTCAAAGGCGTCGACCGCCAAAAGCAGATCAAACGGATCGAAGATTATATCTTCATCGTTAAAAGAAACTAGAAAAAAGGCCCGTATCCCACGGGCCTTTTCAATTGTCATTTGTCAAATATTTATCTCCAAAGACTTTTCGGATACTCCCCCTTTTCGATCAATGCATTCAAACTGGCCTGAACTCCCGGCGCATCTTCCTTATAAGTAACCCCAAACCACTGTGCAGACGTCGGGATTACCCGGATCTTCCCCTTCCCTTCCTTGATCAGTTTGTCCCCAATGATCGGGATAAAGAACTCCGCCTTTGGATCAGTGCCCCGTTCCTTCAGAAATTCTCCAAAGATCTTTTCCGTATAGGCAAAGACAGAGGGATCAAAACCCCAGAAATTCATCGACACTTGCGAATCGAACGGTACATCAAACTTTTTATTCCCCTCCTCATACGTAATCCTGTCCCCATCCTGGTATATCTTCGTCCGTTCCGCGATCGAAACCAGGTTGCCCGCGGCATCCACCACGCAAACCCCCCTGCTTACTGTTCCATTTTCGGAAAGCGTCTTTTTCAGCTCATACCCGATAATGCAATAGAGCGAGGGACTCACTCCCGCTGTCAAAAAAGCATACGTCTTTTCAAAAGCATCCCGGCCATAGAAATCATCCGCATTGATGACAGCAAATGGCTCCCGAATCGCCTCCTTGGCGCACAACACCGCATGCGCCGTTCCCCACGGTTTTGTGCGGTCCGCCGGCACCGCATAGTCGCCCGTATAGGAGTGAAGATCCTGATAAACATAATCCGTCGCTACCTTCCCCTTTAGCTTCGGCTCAAAAATATTCTTAAAATCTTCAGCGAAATCTTCGCGGATAATAAAAACTACTTTTTTGAAACCCGCACGGATCGCGTCGTATATTGAATAATCCATGATCGTCTCACCACTGGGGCCAAAACCTTGAATCTGTTTCATACTGCCATATCGGGAAGCCATACCGGCAGCCAGGATCAAAAGGGTTGGTTGCATTAATCGTAAATTTAGGATGCGAAAATAAAACAATTTGACGACCCTACCACCACACGACCCATCGTTATTGCAGCCCATTATACTCCCGGAAGCAGCACAGGATAACATCACCGCCGACGTCCTGCGACTGGACCGTCTCCATCCGGTCATCTCCGGCAACAAATGGTTCAAACTAAAAAACTACCTGCAGGAGGCACAGCGATCAGCGGCTAACCCGATTATCACCTTCGGCGGCGCCTGGTCCAATCACCTCATCGCAACCGCCTTTGCCGCCCGCGAAGCCCGGCTCGATGCTGTTGGAATCGTCCGCGGCGAAAAGCCCCGGGTCCTTTCAACTACCCTGTCTGCCGCCCTTCGGTACGGAATGGAGCTCGAATTCATCAGCAGGCGGGATTATTCCGAAAAGAGCAGCGCCCATTTTCTCCGGCAATTCTCTCTGCGCTACCCCGGCGCTTATATCATTCCTGAAGGCGGAGCCGGTCCGCCAGGCATCCGGGGCAGTGAAGACATCCTTCGAATAACCGACACCAGCCGCTACACACATATCTTATGTGCGATCGGTACGGGGACGATGTTCCAGGGCCTGATCCGCGCCTCGCTGCCGGGCCAGTCCGTCGTCGGCGTCCCGGTCCTGAAAGGCGTCGACCCGCTTATCCTCTCCCCAGACCAATCCGAGCGCGCACAAGTGCTGCACGGCTATCACTTTGGCGGCTACGCCCGCCATCCTCCCGAGCTGATCGACTTTATGAACGAATTTTATCGGGAAACTACAATCCCTTCCGACATCGTTTACACCGGGCGACTTTTTTACGCTCTCCGGGATAGTATCCGGCGCAATTTTTTCCCCGTATCTTCAAGGATATTGGTCATCCACAGCGGCGGTTTGCAGGGAAATGGCTCGCTCAAGCCGGGCACGTTGGAATTTTAGGCCCGGAATTTGGTTCATTGATAAAACATCTTTTTAATCCCTTCGTTATCCATTCTATGCAGCGGTATGTTGGAATCCTGTCGGTCTGCCTCCTGCTTTCAGCTGTCTTAAAGGCACAGGACACGCTTCCCCGGTTTTCCGCCACCGCCCGCGGCCCGGGGAAAATTCTCGTCAGTTGGCATAATAAATACCCCGTCGTCACCCAGATCAGCATCCAACGCTCAACCGACAGCCTGCGCAATTTTACTACCCTGCTCACTGTTCCCGATCCCACACTACCGGAGAACGGCGCCGTCGACAGCAAAGCCCCGCACCCCAACTTCTACTACCGGCTCTTTATAGTCTTCGAAAATGGCCAATACCTGTTCACTTCATCTCACCGCCCCCAGTCCGTCACCAACGAAAGTGAGGTCGTCGCCCGTGAAGACAAGGCCGCAGAGAAAGTCCTGGCCAGAGCGGTCGAGCCCCGCATCGTCTTTGTCGACCCAGCCAGACCCCACCAGGCGGCGGTTGTCAAAAGCGTGGCCGGCACCCATGGCGCTGCGCAAATCTCGGATGTCGCTTTCTCGGCGACCATCTATATCCGCAGAGGTGACAGCACCATCGGCAGCGTTTCGGGCAGACAGCTGCAGCCCTTCCGCGATTCCGTGCTCAACCGGACCAGAGATACGCTTGTTTTTATCGATGGCGATACCCTCCTGATCAAACCATTTGTGCCCATAGAGGTTTACAAAGTTTCCGCTTATGTATATACGGGCAGATATGGGAATGTCCACGTGTCACTGCCAGAAGCCGGCAGGAGGCGCTATTCGGTCAAATTCTTCGACGAGAACAATAAACTGATGTTCGAATTGTCGGAGATCAAAGACCCTGCCCTCATCCTGGACAAAACTAATTTCCAGCATGCCGGCTGGTTCCGGTTTGAACTATACGAAGGAGACCTTTTGAAAGAAAAAAACAAGCTCTTTATCCCAAAGGAATTTTAATCCACCTCACACCCGAATACCTCCTCAAATTTCAACCGCCAGACTGACTTCACTTCATCCATCGCCACGGACCTTCCCAGTTCCTTTTCCAGCGAAGTAACCTGTTTATGCGGAATGCCGCACGGTACGATATCCCCAAACCAGGACAGATCGGTACCGACATTCAGTGCGAACCCATGCATCGTCACCCACCGGCTGCAGCGGACCCCGATCGCGCAAATCTTTCGCTCCCGGCCCTTTACACCCGGATCGATCCAAACCCCCGTCTCGCCCGGCGAGCGGTCCCCCAAAATCCCATAATCCGCGAGTACCCGGATCGTTACCTCCTCCAGTTCACGAAGATAGCGGCCGATATCAGTATAGAATTTCTCGAGGTCGAGTATCGGGTATCCGACCAGCTGCCCTGGGCCGTGGAAGGTAATGTCCCCGCCGCGATTGGTTCGAAAAAACTGCACCCCTTTCTCCCGCATCCGGTCGTCTCCGATCAGCACATTCTCAACACGTCCGCTCTTTCCCAGCGTATATACCGGCGGATGTTCGACAAACAATAAATAATGAGTGGTTTGATCCGCCATGGCTTTGATCCGAAGATTCTCCTGCAGCAGCCGCTCCTGGTAATCCCAGGCCGCCTGATACTCCATCCGGCCCAAATCTTTGAACAGTACCCTTTGCATAAGCCGTAAAGGTAATAACTTTGCAAAAAATTGCGTATGCACAAAGGACAGCAGCTGAACAGGGAGGATGACGAAGCCCCCTCCACCGATGGTTCCGACGAGCTGTACGAACGGCTCAACCTGAGGGTGGACAAGGGGCAGGAACCTTTGCGCATCGACAAATTCCTGGTCCGGCGGATCGAAAACGCCTCTCGCAACAAGATCCAGAAAGCACTCGAAGCAGGTATGGTCCTGGTCAACAACAAACAGGTACAACCAAACTACAAGATCAGACCCCTCGACGAAATCGTCGTCTATTCCGACAAAGAAGCACACGGCGAAGAGATCATTCCCGAAGAGATCCCGCTTAACATCCGCTATGAAGACGATGAGGTCATGATTATCAACAAACCACCCGGCATGGTCGTCCATCCGGCCAGCGGTAACTATACCGGGACCCTGATCAACGGGGTCGCCTGGTACCTGCTGCAACGCAACGCATCGATCAGTGAAGCGACCCTCCCCCGTTTCGGGCTGGTGCATCGCATCGACAAGAATACCAGCGGCCTCATGGTGCTCGCCAAGACGGAACGTGCCGTCCGCAGCCTGGCCAAACAATTCTTCGACCATACCGTCCGGCGCCAATACATGGCCCTTGTCTGGGGCGACCTTGCCGAGAACGCCGGTACCATCGTCGCCCACGTGGGAAGACACCAGCGCTTTCGCAAACTGTTCGATGCCTACCCGGAAGGCGAGCACGGCAAAGAAGCCATCACCCATTACAAAGTTTTGGAGCGCTTCGGCTATGTCACCCTGGTACAATGTATCCTGGAAACAGGCCGCACTCACCAAATTCGCGTGCACATGCAGCACATCGGGCATCCCCTGTTCAATGACGACACCTACGGCGGCGACAAGATCGTAAAGGGCACAGTTTTTTCCAAGTACCGGCAGTTCGTAGACAATTGTTTCGCCGTCTGCCCCCGTCACGCCCTGCACGCAAAGACTATCGGGTTTATCCACCCGGCTACCGGAGAAGAAATGCTTTTTGAAAGCGAACTACCTGACGATATGACTGCGCTGATCGAAAAATGGCGGGCCTATATCGAACACCGGGTCGGCTGAGGCGCCTATCCCGCCTCCCCCTTCGTTAGCGCGGGAAACTCATTTTGTAGTCGACGCTGATCTTGCCCCGGGTGATGTCATCCAATTTGCTCTTCAGCAGCTTCCGCTTCAGCGGCTTCAGGTAATCGATGAACAGCTTACCTTCAATATGATCATACTCGTGCAGGATAATGCGCGCAGAAATACCATTGTAGGTTTCCGTGTGAGGTTCGAAGTTCTCGTCCAGGAAATCCAGCGTCACTTCTTCGCTGCGGGAAATATCTTCCCGGATTTTGGGGATGCTCAGGCAGCCCTCATTGTAAGACCATTCTTCACCATCGACCGCAACGACATGCGCATTGATAAAGACCTGCTTGATACCAGGCCCATCCGGATACTTGTCCTTTTCATTTTCTTCGAGATTCTCGAAGACCTGACGGGAATCGATAATAAAAAGCCGGATGTCCCGATTAACCTGAGGCGCAGCCAGCCCCACGCCGTTGCTGGAGTACATCGTCTCCCACATATCCTCGATCAGCTTCGCCAGATCCGGATAATCCGGTGTGATCTCTTTACTGACCTGACGAAGGATCGGAGTTCCATAAGCAACGATCGGTAATATCATACTGTTTATTGTTTTTTTTCAAGATACTCCTGCAAAAGGATTGTCGCAGCGATCTCATCCACCAACGCCTTGTTCCTGCGCTGTTTTTTCTTCAACCCCATATCGATCATCGCCCTGCTGGCCATTTTGGAAGTATACCGCTCATCTACCGCCTTCAGTGGTATCGACGGGAATTCCCGCTGCAGCCGCACCATCACCTGCCGGACCAGCGGCGTCGCATGCGTATCACTGTCATCCCAGTTCTTTGGCTCCCCGATCAGCAATAATTCCACCGGCTCCTTTTTGAAATAGTCCTTCAGGAACGGGATCAGCTGGGACGATTCAATCGTCATGAGCCCCGTCGCGATGATTTGCAACGGATCCGTCACCGCAAGGCCCGTTCGTTTGAGTCCATAGTCTATCGCCATGATCCGTCCCATGGTCAGCTTATGCGTTTTGGCTGTGGCGCATGCTGATTGAGGAAATCTATAGGAGTGGTCACCGGCAACACCGGATTGACGACCCCCAAGAGACTGGTGTCCCAGGTTATGAAATAGTCCAGCCGATGTTCAAGGGCGGTGTGATATGAAATCGCGCCAGCGATATCATCGATCCTTGATTGCAGTGCGTTGACGGCCGTCTCATACCCCGCATCGATCACTTGAGCCGATGCAAGCAGAGCCAGCAAAAGTTCCTGGGCCTGCTCCGCTCCATATGCTTTGCGCAGTTCCGGGCCAATGTCCCGGAGGATCGCCGATGAGATGAAAACCTGCACCCGTCCGTTTATTGCCCATTCCATCAGTCGCCGGACGATTGGGTAAGCGCTTCGTTTTAAGGTAAAATCAAGCAATACATCCGCATCCACAAAGATCCTAAACGCCATGTCCACCTCCATCTTTTACCCCTGTGACGGCCCTTTCTACCCCTGTGACGCTCCCTTCTACCCCAGCGACGTTCCCGTCCCGTCCCCTCACCACAGGAGGCTCCAGCCGGTCCATGAGGTCCAGAATGTTGTTGCCCGGCACAGGCCTCGTAACCGAGAGAAAATAATTCTCTACCAGCTCCGAAACGCTCATATGCTTGCTGGCCGCATAGCCCTTTATGATTTCCAGCAACTTACGGTCGACAGTAAGATTAAGCCGCTCCTTCATGGCCCAAATATACGTATAATTTCAAATTATACGTATAACCGCTACCCGCGCGTTTGGACATACAGGTCCGCAATGACAAAAACTGCAAATACAACACTGGCAATTCCATTGGCCGTCATAAAAGCAAGATTGACACGGCTAAGATCATTTGGTTTGACTATAATATGCTGATAAACAAGCATTCCTATGAAAATGGCCACCCCAATCCAATACCAAACACCCAACCCGCCATAAAGCCCCGCAAGAACGACGCAGCCGGTTGAGAAAAGATGCAGCAATTCGGAGATTCTCAATGACTTTGCTTTGCCAAGCCAGGCGGGCATGGAATACAACTGGTTCGACCGATCAAATTCCTCATCTTGAAGGGCATAGATGATATCGAATCCGCTAACCCAGAAGAGAACCGTCAGCGAGAATAGGATTGGCAATACGTCAAATCGGCCGGTGACTGCCAGATACGCCCCGATCGGCGCCAGTGACAACCCCAACCCCAGCACAAGGTGGCACAGCGGCGTAAAACGTTTCGTATAACTGTAGCCAAGTACAACTGCCAGCGCCACAAACGACAGCCCAAAACACAATGGATTGATAAACCACGTACACGCAATAAACAATACGCAATTGATCATAACAAACCACAACGCAGCGTTTTTCGAAATGATCCCTCTCGGGATCTCCCGGATCGCCGTCCGCGGATTCAAGGCATCCCATTTCACATCCAGCCAACGGTTGAACGCCATCGCCGCACTCCGCGCAAAGATCATGCACAGCACGACCAGCAGAAAATCCACCCATAAAGG
>DATMLR010000582.1:0-20159 GCA_035570015.1 Puia sp. | reverse complement strand
AACTGATTTCTGGGTGCCATAACCCACTACGACTACCTCGTTCAATTGGCTCTCGGAGGGTTTCAACTGAATGTTAATAACCGTTTGGTTGTTGACTTTAATTTGTTGGGTAACATAGCCTACATAGGTGATGAGAAGCGTTCCGTCCGGGGGAACGGTCAACGTGAAGCTTCCGCTCGTATCTGTCGCGGTTCCTCTGCCTGATCCAACCAGGGAAACGGAAACGCCGGGCAACGGCTCCCCGTTTGCTCCGGTTACTTTGCCGGTTACCTGGATATCCTGCTGGGGCGATGAGCTGGACAATATGACGATCAGGTTGTTTTCCAGCATCTTGTAGCTCAAATCCGTTCCGGTGAAGATCGCTTTCAGCACATCCTGAATGTCTTGATCCCGGACATCGATGTCCACCTTTTGCCGGATGCCTTTCAAGGCATTGTTGTACAAAAAGCGATAGTTGGTTTGCTTTTCGATGTTGGCGAGAACCCCGGCAATCTCTGTCTGTTCGGATTTTAGCGTAACCTTAGCCTGCCCACTGACATTTGCGGATGCATGCAGCATAGCCGCCGTCAGCAACACAAGAGTTAGTTTCATAATCAAAAGAGCTTTTTTAACGCCATGGGGCCACGGGGCTCCACTCGTTAGATTTTTTTTCATACTTTTATCGTTATGGGTTCTCATAAATGCGAAACTTCGCGGCTCGCAAGGCTTTGCTAAGTTTCAATTTGTAACCTCCGCGGGGAATGCGCCAACATTTCCCGCTTTGTTTTCCCCTAACTGTCGCTTTTTGATAATTTCATTTTTTACTTATTGATGATGATCAGGTTCCCTTCGGTCTGATAACTGAACCGGGCAGTGTATTTCAAGGCGTCGAGCGCCTGTTCGATCGTTTCCTCCTTAAAAGTGCCGGTAAATTGAAGCTGCTCCAGCGCGGGATCCGCAAATTGGATGGTGACACCATACCAGCGTTGCATTTTACTGGCCAGGTCACCAAAAGTCTCTTCGCGGAAGATCAGCTTGTTGTCTACCCATGAGGTCTCAATAATAGCCCCCGTCTTTTGTTCGTAGGTAGGTTTGCGAATCGCGACAAGCGGATCTCCCGGACCGGGAGCGCCATATCTTCCCGGGCTAAGCCGATGGAGGATGCCGGTGTCGTTGGCTACGACCAACTTCTCATCGGGTCGCAGGATGATCTTCTCGCTGGGTCTGTCCCTGATCAATACCTCAATGCTGCCGCGGATAAGTGTGGCCTCCGTTGTCCGGTCTGACGGATAAGATTTGACGTTGAAACGCGTTCCCAGCACCTGGACATCGATGCGGGTGGTGTGGATCAGAAAGGGCTTTTGGGTATTATGCGCCACATCGAAGAAAGCCTCTCCGGTCAGATTGACTTCACGGGTTGTAGTATTGAAATTTTTTCCGTAAGTAAGGCGGCTGCCGGCATTTAACCAGACCAATGTTCCGTCCGGCAGGGTCAGGTGGGTCCTGGAACCATTGGCGGTATAAATATCATTGCCAATAGGGACCGACTGGTGAACGACGGGAGCGGGAGCAGGCTGCGGGTTGCGGTGGGAGGGCCAGAGCAGGGCTATGATCAGGCCGATGCCGAGGGTCAGGGAAAGGGTAACGATGAGGTCGCGGCGACGGGAATGCGACCCGGATTGCCGGCCGAATCTGTGTTCTTGCTGGTCGACCGCGGGCTCCGGGAAGTCTGCATTCCGTTCCTTCATCCGGTCGAGATGACGCCCAAAGGCCAGCTCTGCCTCATTTCTGTCGGGTCTTTCCGAACTGTTCCACATATCGATGATCGTCTGCATGGGATAATGTAATTCCGGGTTATTCTTCAATAGCCGTTCGAGCTCCCGGATCTCTTCCGGTGAGGCCTCGTCAGCGAGCTTTTTGGCTATTAGATTCCAGATAGCTTTTTTATCCTCTTGTCCCATGAGCGCATAGTGGTGAACACTTAGGACAAGAAAAAGCAAAGAAACCCCCAAAGGGAATGGTAAAAAATTTTAGCGCTTTTGCAAGAAATTGATTTTTAGCGGGTTGCGAGAACGCCAGGTCATTTACCCAATCAAGGTTCTCTTATTTTACCGTCGAAGGAATGCTCCGCCCAACATCGAAATGAACGGTGTTGCCGATTTTTTCGAGGGCAATGGCTAACTGGTTCTCTACCGTCTTTACAGATAGACTCAAAACTTCGGCCACTTCCCGGTATTTAAGCCCGTCTTCTTTGGCGAGCTTGAAGATCATTTTGCATTTGGGCGGGAGCTGATCGATCGCTTTTTGGATAAGAGCGAGCATTTCGGCGGTGATCATCAGTTGTTCGGGATCGAAATAAATACTGGTGAATTCGGCTTCCAGGTCATCGATGGAGTTGGTTGGGGTCCTTTTCTGCTTGTCCAGGTAGTTGAACGCGGTATTGCGGGTGGCGACGTAGAGATAAACCTTGAGGTTTTCCACTTTCCCCAACTCTTTCCGCCGTTCCCAGAGCCGGATGAAGACGTCCGAAACGATCTCTTCCGCAGTTTCCCGGGATGGTACGATCCCCCTGGCGAAATTAAACAGATAGCTGTACAACGAGGTATATAACTCTTTATAAGCCTGTTGATCGTCCATCTGGACTATCCTGTGCTGTAAGTCTTTAATTTGACCGATTATCATTTGGCAAAGCAATAAAGGGCACCGAATCAATCTATAGCAAGGTAAGAAGAATTTTAACTCGTTATCCATGTGACAATTTTTTGAGATATAATGCTGCCTATAGCCCTGAATTCTATATTTTTGCAGCGCCTTTTGTGCGCGGGGATGCGTCTTACGGTGTCTCCGGCAATTGGACCCTTAGCTCAGTTGGTTAGAGCAGCTGACTCATAATCAGCGGGTCGCTGGTTCGAGCCCGGCAGGGTCCACTTTTCATCGCGATGCAACATTCCCCCCGGAATTGCGTCCTGTAGGGTAAAAACTCCGGGACATGCTAAAGAGTTATCTCACTACCGCCTGGCGGAATATCCGCAAGAATAAAGTCTTTTCCGCCATTAATATTATCGGTCTGGCTATCGGCATGGCCGCCTGTCTGCTCATCCTTCAATTCGTAAATTTCGAGCTCTCCTATGACCAATTCAATAAAAATGTGGGCGACCTGTATCGGGTCTATAATGACCGGTATCAGAACGGCAAGTTGATCCAGCATGGGACAATCACCTATTCGGGGATTGGAAAGGCGATGCAGGACGATTATCCCGAAGTGATCGCGCATGCCCGCGTAGAGCCGTTTGGCAAACAGATCATTTCAAACGGGACCAAAAAATACGGGGACCAGGAGGTCCTCGCGGTAGACAATTCCTTTCTGACCATGTTCTCTTATCCCCTGCTGGCCGGTGACCTCAAGTCTGCCCTGACAGCCCCTTATACGGCTGTCCTCTCGGAGGATGCCGCCTACCGATATTTTGGGGTAAGGGGGAATGAGGCCGTTTCGGCCATCGGGAAGACGTTTATCATGGGCAACGACAGCACGCCTTTCAAGGTAACCGGTATTTGCCGCAACACCCCGGAGAATTCGCACTTGTCCTTTGATCTTCTGGCTTCCTATATAACCGTTTACTCAGGCAAAAACCCATATAGGGAGGCCGATTACGACTTCACCAGTTCCGACTTCTGGCATTATATCCAGCTGAAGCACGGTACCGATTACAAGGCCCTGCAGACCAAGTTCGCGGCCTTCAGCCAGCGACATTTTCAGGGCAACAAGATCTCGGGCAGCGTCGAAAAGTTTTATTTACAGCCCTTGTCCCGCGCGCACCTCTACTCGGATTTTGAATACGAGATCGGCAGGACAGGCAGCGCGACCGTCGTATGGGGGCTGCTGATCATCGCGTTGTTTATTATCGTGATCGCCTGGGTCAATTATATCAATCTTTCCACCGCCCGTTCCGTCGAAAGGGCCAGGGAGGTTGGTGTCAGGAAGGTCATCGGCGCCGCAAAGGTCCAGCTGATCCGGCAATTCCTCACCGAATCATTTCTTATAAATGCAATCGCCCTTGTCCTGGCGATTGGCCTTGTCTTCCTGCTTCAGTCCCCGTTCAATGCGCTCATCGGCCATAACCTTTCCTTCCGCTTCCTGTTTATGAAAAGCATGGGCGGGTATAGCGTGATGGTCGGATTGCTGCTGCTCCTGCTGACCGGAATCTTCATATCCGCATTTTACCCCGCCTTTATCCTGTCTTCCTTCCGGCCAATCCTTGTCCTGAAAGGGAAATTCAGCGCCTCCAGAAAGGGGATCGTCTTGCGAAAAGGCCTGGTTATCGGACAATTTGCGATCACCGTTATCCTGATCATCGGGTCCTTTGTCGTCTACCGGCAGATCCGGTACATGAACGGCCAGGAACTGGGGATGAATATGGACCAGGTACTGGTCGTAAAAGCGCCAAGCCTCACCAATTGGGATTCCACCTTCATCAGCCGGGAAGATAATTTTACGCATGAGCTGCGGCAAATCGCCGGGGTCGGCGGAGCGGCTACCTCGTGGAATACGTTTGGCGGTGAGACGGGCCGCAGCTTTGATATTCGCCGCGAAGGTCAGGACAATACGATCCATTATACCATGCGGAATAACGGCATCAGCATTGGCTGGCTCGACCTTTACAAGATAAAGCTGCTGGCCGGAAGGGACTACACCTATACCGACTTTAACCCCGACTTCAACAAGCTGCACAATATTATCCTGAATGAAAGCGCCACTAAACTGCTCGGTTTTACCTCGCCGCAGGAAGCGATTGGGAAAACGATCCTGAGCCACAACAGGAAATGGGAAGTCATTGGCGTGATCAATGACTATCATCAAAAATCACTACGCTATCCTGTCGAGCCTACTATGCTCTTTCCCGCCTATGGCACCTACAGCGACATCGCCATCAAAGTCTCGGCCGGCAATCTGCCCGCTACAATAGCTGCGGTGAATAAAACTTATAACAGCTTTTTTCCCGGCAACCTTTTCGACTATTATTTTCTCGATGAAAAGTTTAATAAGCAGTATGCCAATGACCAGCTGTTTGGGAAGGCCTTTAGCATCTTTGCCGGTTTTGCCATATTCATCGCCTGTCTCGGTCTCCTTGGCCTGGCCCTCTTTGCCACCGCCCAGCGTACCAAAGAGATCGGTGTCCGCAAAGTACTGGGCGCCTCCGTTGGGAATATCGTCGCGCTGTTGTCAAAGGATTTTATCCTGCTGGTACTG
This sequence comes from Puia sp., assembly GCA_035570015.1. GTDB lineage: Bacteria > Bacteroidota > Bacteroidia > Chitinophagales > Chitinophagaceae > Puia. Next base: position 14,932 of record DATMLR010000582.1, on the reverse strand, counting down.
ATCGCCTTCCTGATAGCCTCGCCCATTGCCTATTTCATTATGCACCAGTGGCTCCGGGATTTTGCCTATCGCATCAATATCGAATGGTGGGTTTTCGCACTGGCGGGCGCCCTGGCCCTGGCTGTCGCTTTGGGGACCATTGGTACGCAGGCGATCAGGGCGGCGGCGATGAATCCGGCCAAAAGTCTTCGAACGGAGTGAAAAAAAATAAGCCCCTGTAGAAACAGGGGCCGTAACCAAAACTAACTGCTTATGAGAAAATTGACTGCTTGAGAAAGTTTATAATGATGTTCTTTTTTCGTTTTGCTTTCTGAGTGTAAAGTTAGTACCCGCAATGTTAAGCCCATTGTTAAAATATTCCTATTGCGGGAAAGGCGGCGGGATTTAATGTTTTTTTAATACTTTCCATACTTTTGGGCTCACCAAAAGCTGATTGCAATGAAATTCCGCATTCTCCTCCTGCTTTGCTTTTCAATTGATTTCACCGGTTATTCCCAGGGTCTCACCTCCGAACAGATCGACAGTCTGGCCGAGCGGTCGCGCCGGGCTTTTGACGTTCCCGGGATCGCGGTTTGTGTGATCAAGGATGGGAAAGTCATTCATTCAAAGGGTTATGGAGTGCGATCGCTGCGGACGGGCCAGCCGGTGGATGAAAACACCCTTTATGGGATCGCATCGAACAGCAAGGCTTTTACGACGGCCGCGCTGGGAATGCTGGTAGATGAGGGAAAGCTGTCCTGGGATGACAAGGTGCGGAAATTTATCCCGGAATTCAAGCTTTTCGATCCTTACGTAACGGAGGAGTTCACGATCCGCGATCTGCTTTGCCATCGGAGCGGGCTGGGGCTGGGCGCGGGCGATCTGATGTTCTTCCCCGACGGCAGCGATTTCACGATCCCCGATATCATTCACAATCTGCAATTTCTGAAACCGGTGACGAGTTTCCGGTCGCAATATGCGTATGACAACAACCTGTATATTATTGCGGGGGAAGTGGTGGCGCGGGCGAGCGGGATGACCTGGGAGGATTTTATCGAAAAGGGGATCCTGCGGCAGGTTGGGATGAGCCATTCGGCGGCGACGTTTGACCGGCTGCGGGACAGCAGCGATGTGATCGACGGGCATTCGCGGGTAGAGGGGAAGGTCCAGGCGATCGGGCGGCACCGGGGTCAGATAGACGACGCGGCGGGCGGCATCTACTCTTGTATCTCGGATCTGAGCAAGTGGGTCCTGCTGCATTTGTCGCACGGGAAATACGGGCCGGACAGTGCGCGCCTTTTCAGTGAAGCAGTATTACGGGAGCGCTGGTCGCCCCAAACGATTCTGCCGGTAGGGGGACCGGGACCGTACAATACACATTTTGCCGCATATGGCCTTGGGTTCGGGCTGAGCGATGTGAAGGGTTACAAGCAGGTCAGTCACACGGGCGGGCTGGAGGGGATGGTGACGCAGATCACGATGATCCCCGAGCTGCAGCTGGGAATTATTGTGCTGACGAATGCGGAGGAAGGGGCGGCTTTTTCGGCGATCACGAACCAGATCAAGGACGCATATTTTGGGATAACGGGGACAGACCGGGTCACGGAATATGCTGCTGCGCGCAGAATGCAGTTGGAGCGCGCGAAGAAGCTCACGGATTCGATCTGGAAGGAGGTGAGCGCGGTTTCGGTTGCAGCGAAGCCGGTCGATCGGTCGGTCTATACCGGTGTCTATCGGGATGCCTGGCTGGGAGAGGTGACCATTTCAGTGAAAAACAGCCGGTTATGGTTCGACAGCAAGCGTTCGCCACGGCTAACCGGGGAAATGCTGCCTTATAAGGGTAATTCTTTTATTGTGAAATGGAACGACCGGAGCATGGATGCCGATGCGTATGTGATCTTCAGTCTCGATGAACGGGGGGTAGCAACCGGAATAACCATGAAGCCCGTCAGTCCCCTGACGGATTTTAGCTATGACTTCCAGGATCTGGATTTTCACCGGGAGAAATAAAACAACTACACATGAAGAAGTCGATTACAAGTGCGATTCTTTGGGTCGCAATTCTGTCTGCAAACGGTCAACCCTATCGGACCTTACATGAAAAAGCGATCGTGGTGGATACTCACAATGACGTCCTGTCGACAGCTACAATGAACGGAATGAATATTGAGATGGATCTGACGGGAAAGACCCATTCCGACCTGGCGCGGTTTAAGAAGGGAGGGGTGGATGTGCAGGTGTTTTCCATCTTCTGCGACGAGCATTATGGGGTTGGGACCGCGTTTGCGTTCGCGCTCCGGGAGATCGACAGTCTGTATGCCATTGCCCGGCGCAACCCCGATAAGATGCAGATCGTCACCGATCCGGCGGGATTGGAACAGGCGGTGAAGCATCATAAGCTGGCGGCCATGTTGGGGGTAGAAGGCGGTCACATGATCGAGGACCGAATGGAGTACCTGGACAGCTTTTACCGGCTTGGGGTCCGGTATATGACCCTCACCTGGAACAACAGTACGCCCTGGGCCACTTCAGCGATGGAGGAGACGGATCACGCTTTTACGGTGACCCCATACGGGCTGACGGCGGAAGGGAAGGCTATTGTCCGTCGGATGAACGAACTGGGGATGATGGTGGACCTTTCGCATGTGGGCGAAAGGACCTTTTGGGATGCCATCCATACGACTACAAAACCCGTAATCTGCAGTCACTCCAGTGTGTATGCGCTGTGTCCGGTGTTCCGAAATCTGAAGGATGATCAGATCAAGGCTATTGGCGCCAATGGCGGGGTTATTCAGGTGAATTTCTATTCCGGTTTCCTTGACAGTAATTATAATCCCCGGATGGCTCGTTTTCTACTACTGCATCAGCCGGAACGGGACAGTCTCCATGCAGCAGGGGAGCCGCAGTATGAAATTCAAGCGTTCCTGAGTCGGAAATACCCGGCGGAGATTGATTCGCTGCGCGCGCCGTTATCGCTCCTGATGGATCATATTGACTATATTGTCCGGCTGATCGGGGTGGATCATGTCGGGCTGGGCTCCGATTTCGATGGGATCGAGTCCCCGCCTCAACAACTGGATGACGTGACGAAATATCCCCTGGTCACCAGGGAACTGCTGAAGCGCGGATATAAGGCGGCGGATATTGAAAAGATCCTCGGCGGCAACTTCATCCGGGTTTTTAAGGCGAATAGCGGAGAAGCGGCGGGGAAATAGCCATAATTTTGTACCTTGAACGGGTTTACCCAATAAAAGCACCATAATGTCACTGTCTTGCCGAAATTTGTTGCTGGCTGCCGGTCTTACGATTGCCGCTGCCGCCAATGGTCAGTCTTCCTTAGATGAACTGGCCGGAAAATTCGTAAAATATGTCCGCGCCGACCGGAAAGAGAAGTTGATTGTGCTGACTGACAAACCCTTCTATGCGGCAGGGGAAAGCATCTGGTTAAAGGCCTGGTGTCTTGACTCGCTCTCGAACCGCAACATCTATCTCAGCAAAAATTTGTTTGTCGATCTGGTCGACGATAAAGACAGCGTCATCAGCCAGATCTTATTTAATATTCCCGAGCGAAAGACAGCGGGTAAGATATTGCTGCCGTCTACGCTGAACGAGGGGTATTATTGGCTGAGAGCCTATACGACCAGGATTTTGAAGGAAGGCAACAGCCGGATGCTGGTAAAACCGATTTTTATCGCCAATTCGAATAAGCCGAACCCGCGTGCGCTGGGGTCCTATGTAGGCAAATCCGCTACTGTTACTCCAGACACATCGGCGCCAAGATTGATCTTCTTCCCCGAAGGGGGTTCGATCATTTCGGGGACGACGGCGACAGTCGCATTCCGAAGTATGTCGGCGGATGGCCACCCGGTGGATATCGCCGGGTTTGTCACGGACACCCGGAGCGATACGGTCGCCCGCTTTTCGAGCGCACAGGGGATGGGGAAATTCAGCTTCGACGCCTACAACCCCCGGAAATACACCGCGCATATCAATTGGGGAGGCCGGTACGTGCTCTATCCACTACCTGCAATCGATCAGTGGGCCATGCAATTGACCGTGGTTACCCAGGACGACCGCACGCTGAAAATGCAGGTTTCGTTGGGAGACTCGCTGTATAAGAAACACAAGGCGACACGGATACTCGGGTTGAGCCGGGACAGTCTGTGTTTCGCAGCCACGGGTTCGGATATGTACCAGGTCAATGTACCGCTGCTGAATTTTCCGTTGGGCCGGGCCTGTATTGTGCTGTTCGATGACCAGGGCAATCTCGTAAGCCAGCGCAGTGTATATATTCGCAGCAACGATAGCGGCCGGATCGTCGCGGCGACAGATAAGGCAGCTTATGCTCCAGGTGATAAAGTAAATCTCAGCATCGGGGTAAAGGCAGCACATGACAATCCGGTCATGACCTTATTATCCGTATCGGTTACGGATGACCGCCTTACCGGGGATCGTGGTACTGCCGATGATGGTATGGAGAGGTTGCCGGTGCCGGAAGATGCGCAGTACCGCGACTATTCGCCGGCAGCGCTGGATGTCCTCATGATGACGGAAACGCCACTCTATACCAACTGGGGAAAGGTCCCGGCCGGAGGTTCAGATCAGACAGCGGCCCGGTTTGCCGACAGCAATCTGTTGGATATCCGGGGCAAGGCGGTCGACAAAAACAATGCGCCGTTAGTGCGGTATATCGTCAATCTGGTCGCTGCTGACAAAGGGCTATTCCTGGGGGATACCACGGATGAGAATGGCCGTTTCCAATTCCCGTTGTCTGAATACGACGACGGCACCAAGTTCAATATGAAGCTCACAAATCTCAAGGGCAGAGGGACAGAGGGGAAGCTGATCCTGGATAAGATCGACTATCCGAAATTCAGCACGCCGAAGGCGTTAAAACGGGGGTTCAACACCGAAGAGCTGGCGATGATCAGGCGCTATAAGGAGATACAGGCAGCATCGGAACAAGTATTGGGAAAAGACAGTACCTTATTGAAACCCGTTACGGTTCAGGGGCGGAAGAAGCTCCCGGACGAAGACGAAGCTCAGCGCGCAAGTCCTTTCTCTGATGTCATCGGACCGGACCAATTGCATCAGGGTGGAGTCGACATGGTATACAATGCGCTTTCGAATATTCCCGGATTTACAAGCGGCATTAACCAAACCGCGTCCGGCAGCGCGGTTTCAGGTACCGGGGTGTCGGGTACCACTTCATTCCTGGTTATGATGGATGGTGTTCAAGTCAATACCGGCGGCGATCTCAAGGGTTTCTTTGAAACGATAGACGAGTCGAATATCGAATTTATCGAAGTGTTGAAGGGGCCGCTGACGGCAATCTATGGGATGCAGGGGTCGGCCGGGGTAATCCTGGTCCACTCCCTCAACCATAATGAGAATGTTGTGCAGGTCAGTGACAAAGGCACCACGACGATCTATCCTAAGGGGTATGCTAATCAGCAGGACGTCTTTGCTGCCGTTTATGCAAAAAAGAAAGGATCGGCCGCGGCGACCGAGACCACAGACGCCTCGACGCTGTACTGGAATGCGAATCTTCCGACGGACAATCTGGGCAATGCCAAGATCGACTTCTTCACCGGCTCCCGGCAGGCGACCTATTCTGCCGCTATCGTAGGGATCACTCCGGGCGGAGATATCGTTGAGAAAACCATCCAGTTCAAATGCAGATAAGGAGCGCCTACTCCGATCTTAATCCATGTATCGGGCTTACAATGGCCGCTTTCGCCGTATGAAAGGCTACGGTGATCGACGTGATCAGCAGGACGGCAATCGCTGAAAACAAGAAGGGCTCGACCTGCAGACCCGTGTTAAAGAAGAACAGTTTCAACCATTTGTTCATAAATAATGCTGCCACGGGGAGCGTCCGCAATACGTCTTGCTGAAAACTGTTACCTGGTAACAGGCGATGCCATTAAGTTGACTCAGGATATGAAAAGGGCTCATTTGCACGATGAACATTACGCTAGAAACGATATCGAACCTCGAAGATGCTTTGGGAATTCAGATAATGGAAGTACAATCAAAAAGCAAGTCCCTGCCCAAAAAGAAGAAATCAGCAGTCTAAAATATTATAAAGAAACCCCCTATTTTCTTTCATAATAGCTCCTTACCAGCCCATTTGAACACACATCGGTTCTGACATGCTTGAATTCAAGATCGCGATCAAGATGGCCGAACAATGGGATGCCGTTTCCGATAATAACGGGAGCCGTTGAAATGATCAGCTCATCCACCAGATCTTCTTTTAAAAAGGCTTGTATTACTTTTCCGCCGTCAATATATACGGTTGAATATCCAATGCTGGAAAGATAGTTTAACAACGCTCCCGGATTCATCGAAAGAATGGTCACATTATTTTTCACCCTCACCGGCATTTCTGTTATGCTGGTACTTAGCACAAATACCTTCTTTTTGTAAGGCCAGGAGGGAAAACTTAGCACTTTTTCAAATGTACCCCTTCCAATTACAATGGCATCGATCCTGTTAATTAGCTCTTCATAAGCACGAATAGCCTCATCGTTCGCAAACGCGGACAGCCAATCGAATTCCCCATCCGCCCTGGCGATAAAACCATCGAGGCTTGTCCCGACAAATACAATTGTTTTCATTTGACCGTTATCGATAAGGTTATCGTGTTTTAATGATGGAAGATAATATGTAATAGTCAAGCCCGGACAGTTCTCTGTACCAAAAGCATACACTCTGTGGGGAAACTGAAATGTAAGTTATTGTATATCAGATGCTAACAGAAACGGCACAGGTTCTGTGAAAGCCTCATAGGTACCCACAACAAAATTATACCTTCCATTTCAAAACAAGATCATGAAGTTTCTTACCCTGTTTCTGATATCAGCGTTTGTTGCCGGATTCTTCACGACCGGATGTGCCCAGACCCAGCCTTCCTATTCAACGCCCGATTCGCTTGCGCAGCGGATCCAGGCGGTAGAAAACAACCTGATGGGGTTCGTCCAAATCGAGGGCGAATCACCTTATACCATTGCGGACCGGATGGCTTTTTATAAAGTAAAAGGCTTGAGTATTGCCGTGATCAGGAATTACCGGATCGATTGGGCGAAGGGCTACGGATGGGCAGACGAGAGCGCCAAAATACCCGTGACGGCGCGGACGCTTTTTCAAGCCGCATCTATCAGCAAGTCGCTAAATGCAGTCGGTGTGCTGAAACTGGCGCAGGAGCACAAACTGGACCTGGATACCGATATCAATGCCTACCTGACCAGTTGGAAATTCCCCTACGACTCCTTGTCAAAAGGCAAAAAAATAACGATCACGGAGCTATTAAGCCATACCGGCGGATTGACCGTACATGGCTTCCAAGGCTACCTGCGCGGAACGGCTCTTCCAAACCTCGAACAGATCCTTGACGGCAAACCGCCGGCCAACAACCCACCTATCCGGTCCATGGCCGAGCCGGGTCTTAATTCTGTCTATTCCGGCGGAGGTACCGTGATCTCCGAGCAGATCATAACCGACATCACGCACGAACTCTATGCGCGATATTTGGAAGAGGCGGTGTTGAAACCGATGGGCATGACCAGCAGCAGCTTTGACCAGCCCTTCACAACAGTCGATTCGACCTTGCTTGCCACCGCCTACAATATCGACGGCCGCGCGGTATCGGGCAAATATCATGTGTATCCCGAACAGGCCCCAGCCGGTCTATGGACCAATCCCACCGACCTGGCCAGGTATGTTATTGAAACGCAACTGGCGTTGGAAGGGAGATCACAAAAAGTGCTCGACGAAGCGATGACCCGGCTGAGGCTAACTCCTTATCATGATCCATCGGCTGCACTGGGTGTATTTATCGAAGATCGCAATGGCACAAAATATTTTCAGCATGGCGGCGCCAACGATGGTTTCAGAAGCCAATATTACGGGAGCCTGGAAGGAGGCAACGGGGTGATCGTTATGGTGAATTCTGACAACAGCGCAATCATGAACGAGGTCGTCAACAGCGTCGCCAAAGTGTATGACATGCCAGGGTTGATCACAACGCATCTCAGAAAGGTCGTCGCCGTCGATGACACCGCCCTGTTGCAAAGCTATACGGGAAAATACGACTTTGGTCAGGGTCGTGTCATGACCGTCACCAGGGTTGGAAAAACCCTCTCGTCACAGCCGGCCGGTGATAGTCGCTATCCGCTCTATGCTGAATCGCCGGCAAAGTTCTTCGTGACCGTTGCCCCGTGGGAGATTGAATTTATAAATGATGGGAGCGGAAAAATCGAGAAGGTCATCCTTACACAAAACAGTATAAGATTGGAAGGGCATCGGGTCCACTAAATCCAAAGGATGAAAGGAAATAAAAATAAATTGTAAAAACTACGCATATGCTGAGAAGCTACTGGCTCGTCGCCATCCGCAAGCTGTGGAAACACAAGGCCCACGCATTGATCAATGTCCTGGGTCTCACCGTCGGCCTCACCTCTTGTTTGATCATTTTCCTGATCACGCATTTCGAGCTGAGCTATGACCACTTCCATCCAGACGGCAGCCGCATCTATCGCCTCGTCACCGAGATCACCATGAATGGCCGTCAGAACAACATCTCCGCCGTATTCGCTCCGGTAGCGCGGACGCTGCCCAAAGAGGTGCCGGGCTGCGAGGCCGTAGCCGGATTCTTCAATTTTGCTTCCAGCGTAATCATTCCCGGTAAAACCGCCGGTGAGCCAAAAAAGGAATTCGACCCCCAGGGCGGACCCTCGCCGATCATCATTGCCGATCCGCAATACTTCCGGATCTTCCAATACAAATGGCTGGCGGGCAATCCCGCGACAAGTCTCAACGATCCCTTCCGGGTAGTGCTTTCCGCGGCGGAGGTGAAACACTACTTCGGTAACATCACCGCGCAGGAGGCCATCGGAAGGCTCGTGATCTATAGCGATTCGCTCCAGACCTATGTTTCCGGTGTAGTGCAGGACTGGGACCATAACACGGATTTCGCCTTCCGGGACTTTATTTCCTATAGCACCGCTCAGCGTACCTTTATCGGGCAGGATTTCAGGATCGACGATTGGAATGTCCTCAACGGCGCCTCCCAGGCCTATGTCCTGCTAAACAAGGGTTCGACAGTCGCGCAGGTCCAACGGCAACTGGCCGACTTTGACAAAAAATACAATATTCGGGTAGTGGGTCAAGCTTCTGCACTGAGTTTGCAGCCGCTGGGCGATATCCATTTCAATACGGTCTATCATGACATGTATTCCCATCAGGCGCATCTCCCGACACTATACGGCCTCATGGGCCTCGCTATATTTATTCTCCTGCTCGCCGTGGTCAATTTTGTCAATCTGTCAACCGCCCAATCGCTGCAACGGACAAAAGAGGTCGGCATCCGGAAAGTGCTGGGCAGCCGGCGCAAAGACATTGTGTGGCAATTCTTCGGCGAGACCTTCCTGCTGACTCTGCTGGCGGTGATCCTCTCTCTCCTGATCACCCAACCGGTTATAACGCTGCTAAGCCATTACCTCCCGGCCGGCCTCAGGCTTGAATTCACCGTCCCCACATTGCTCTTTTTACTCGGCATGACGCTCATCACCTCCCTGCTGGCCGGTTGGTATCCGGCAAAGGTGATCTCTGCGCTGCTGCCCGTTCTCAGCCTCAAAGGTCAGGCAACACACAACCTTGCGCCACGCCGCCTCCTGCACCGGGGCCTCATCGTCTTCCAGTTCACCATTTCCCTGGCGTTTATTATCTGCACCGTCATCGTGACCCGACAGCTGCACTATGTCCTCAACGCGGACCTGGGTTTTGACAAAGACGCCATCATCACTTTCCGCGCCATGGGACCCATGATGGGACCCCCGAAAGACCGGGAAGTGCTGGCGCAACAACTGCGGACGCTCCCAGGCGTTGCCATGGTCAGCCGCAACGGGCAGACCCCGCAGAGTAGTATGACGAGGACGGGTACGTTCGTTTATCATGGACCAAAGGAAGACTCGTTGGATATGGCAGCCGACCAGGACGCCGACACCAACTACCTTCGGCTGTTTGGGATCAGGCTGGCGGCAGGACGCAATTACTTCGCCAATGACTCGGTGACTGAATATTTGATCAACGAGACCATGGCCCGACAGTTAGGTATCCGGCGGCCAGAGGATGCGATAGGTCAGCGTGCGAACGAGGGCACCATCGTCGGTGTGGTCAGGGATTTCCACTCCGGTTCCCTGCAAAGGGCCATCCCGCCGCTGTCTGTGCGCTATAACAAAAAAGGGAATCTTGTCAGCGTCCGGCTCGCGCCAACGGCACGGCAGCCGGATGCCATCGCGGCCATCATCTCGCAGGTGGAAAAACTCTGGCACGCTACCTATCCGAACGAAAAAGTCAGCTACACCTTCTTTGATGACGACATCGCCAAATTCTATAAGCAGGAACAACAGCTCTCGGGTCTCATGCGGCTGGCCATGATCATCGCCATTTCTATCTCCTGTATGGGTCTGCTGGGCCTGGCCACCTTTACGGCTGAACAGCGGCAAAAAGAGATCAGTATCAGGAAGGTGCTTGGCGCCAACGTTGCGGGCCTTTTCAGGATGCTGACCGTGGAATTCCTCTGGCCCGTCGCCCTGGCCTTTATCATAGCCACGCCCGTCGCCTGGTATTTTATGTATGGCTGGTTAAAGGACTTCGCTTACAGAACGACTGTCCCATGGTGGATCTTCGGTCTGTGCGGATTGGCGGCAGTCGCGATCGCGCTCGCCACGGTCGGCTACCAGGCGCTGAAGGCGGCCTATAGGAATCCCGTGGAGGCTTTGCGGACAGATTAAATATTGCGATTCCAGCTCCCCCTGTTGGACTTGAACCAACGACCCTCTGATTAACAGTCAGATGCTCTAACCAACTGAGCTAAGGAGGAATTTTACGATCCTGCATGGTCCCCGGGACGTTCCGGGAAGTCCGGACCAGTCCCAAAAGGGGTTGCAAAAATAGGTGTTTTCGCGGGAAAAATGCCGGCCTAAAACCATTTTTTTAGAAATCCTCCTTCATCAAGCCCAATGAAGATGCCGTCTGGCCGAACCTCGACAGGGTAGGTCCTGAGCTTGTATCCTTCCCCGTTGACATCATGCCCGCTTCGGAGGTCGAATTTGAGCCCATGGACGGGGCAGACGACATGACAGGATTTGTCGATATATCCGTCGGTGAGCGGGGCGCCGGCATGGGGGCAGCTGTGGGCGAAGGCGTACCATTGCTGCTGGTAGCGGGCGACGCAATATTTCTTGCTGTCAACGGTGACTTCGGCGACGTCACCTGGGGTCCACTGGAGGTCGGTCTCCTTGTTGGCGATCTTATACCATTTGTGCTTTGAAAAGGCCATCAGTAAAGGAATTCGCTTTTGTAGGGGAATCTCACTTTATAAAGCGTCCGAACCTTTTCGAGGATCGTGCGTCGAAGGTCGTCGAGGTTCCGGCGTTCGGTCGCGGATATAATGACGCAATTTCCGTTGGTCTCGCGCTGCCATCGCTCGGAGAGTTCGCTGAGCAGTTCACTCTTGACACCCTCTTCCAGCCAGGGGTCGAAATTGCGGGTTTCATAGAGATCGATCTTGTTGAAGATCGTCAGTATGGGTTTGTCGAAGGCGTTCAACTCCTGGAGTGTCTTGTTGACGACCCCCAGCTGTTCCTCATAACGTGGGTGGCTTACATCCACGACGTGAAGTAGGATATCGGCTTCACGGACCTCATCAAGGGTACTTTTGAAGCTTTCCACGAGATGGTGCGGCAGCTTGCGGATGAATCCGACGGTGTCGCTGAGTAAGAATGGGGTGGTTTCAAAGACGACCTTGCGGGTGGTCGTATCCAGCGTGGCAAAAAGTTTGTTCTCGGCGAATACGTCGGATTTGCTCAGGAGGTTCATGAGCGTAGATTTGCCGACATTGGTATACCCGACCAGGGCCACGCGGATGAACTCCCCCCGGTCCTTGCGCTGGGTGAACGCTTGCTTGTCGATCTCCTGCAGGCGGCGGCGCAAAAGGGCGATCTTGTCGCGGGCGATCCGGCGGTCGGTCTCGATTTCCGACTCACCCGGTCCCCGGGTCCCTATCCCGCCGCCAAGCCGTTCTAGGTGTTTCCACATCCCGCGCAGTCTTGGCAGAATATACTGATATTGAGCTAGTTCGACCTGAAGTTTGGCTTGGGCCGTCTTAGCCCGGCTGGCGAAGATATCCAGGATAAGATCCGAACGGTCAATCGTCTTTGTGTCGAGGACCTTTTCAATATTTGAGATCTGGGAGCCGCTGAGCTCGTCATCAAAGATGACGACCCGGACGTCATGACTGTCGATATAAGCCTTTATTTCTTCGAGCTTGCCTTTTCCGAGATACGTTTTGCTGTCGGGATGCGCCAATTTCTGGGTAAACCGCTTCAGGGTCACAGCGCCGGCGGTTTCGGCCAGAAAAGCCAGTTCATCCAGGTATTCCTGGACCTGCTCCTCCGTCTGCGTCTTGTCCACTACTCCGACCAGGATCGCCTTTTCTTCTTTTTGGATGCTGTTTTTCTTGTCTAACACGCCGTTTTCTTTCTGCTGAGGGGCAAAATTAAGCAAACCTCTCTATAACCCGCTCAGAACAATACCCCCGGATACTGGGAAAACGGACGGTCCCGCGGAGGCCTTGATCAGCGGGTTCGCATGTATCTGTGCAAAGAACCCGATGACACCCTTGCTGACCCGGATCGTTGGGGTGAATTCGGCCGTGCTGAAAAAATGCGTGGAACTTTCTTTTTCGGTATAGGCGCCCTCTAATGCCCCCTGGGCACTTAGGAGGTCCACGCCCTTGGTATAGGCGGCCACCATCAAACCGATCTTGACGCCGAACGCGAATTTCCAGGTATGGTCCATATTCGTCGGATCAACCGCAAACCGAAGCTCTACGGGGAATTCGAAGTAGTTGGTCGTGAGCTTATATCGTTTGAAATGCGGGCCGCCTTCTTCGTCGGGAAACGCCAGTGTCTGGTTGGTATTATTGGCAAAGCCGGCGACCAATACCTCCTGATGCGCAAAATAGATGTTGCTCGACCCCAGGCCAACACCGGCTGCCAGGCTGAGCCGGCCATCCGACTTGAACGGCCATGCATACATGAAGTAAACATTCTCACTGTGGTTAAATCCCTTGATATTCATACTATCCGTAGAGCCGACCCAGTTGTCATAACCCAGTTCGATCATAAAGTGGTCTTGGGACTTGCGCGGATCTGGCCGGACCTTACTCCAATCTTTTTTACCCGGCTTAACGGGTTGGGCGGGAGGTGGCGTATTCTTCAACGCCTTTGTGAGAGCAGAGGTAGTATCCTTGACTTGGTTATTAGCAGGGGGATTGTTGGGATTTTGAATACGCCTGTTTTGAGCGAAAGAAGCAGTCGTGGCGAACATTACCAAAGCAGTAAAAACATATTTCATCATAATGTCACTTGTGGGTGAAGTCCTTGTTCCGGTTGACAAAAGTATCTCCTGTACGGTTAATAAAAGGTTAAAGAAAAGGCCGGGCGCAAGATATTGCTTTTTACCTTACTTTCAGGCCCGAAACAGACCTATTTTATAATGGCAGCCGAGCGAAAAGAGAAGCTAGCGGGTTGGGGCAATTACCCGGTGAGCGAGTCCATCGCGTTATTTCCAAGGATTGAAGAAGATCTGAGAACGGAACTCAAAAAGACGCCGCTGATTGCCCGCGGACTGGGCAGAAGTTATGGTGACCAGGCAGTCAACGATGACCATTATGTTGCCATCTGTACCCGACTGAATCATTTCCTCTATTTCGATGAGCAGGAAGGTATCGTGGAGTGTGAGGCCGGTGTAAGCCTGGAAGAGATCATTACGGTCTTCGGCCCGAAAGGATGGCTGCCGATGATCTGTCCCGGCACTAAATTCGTGACTATCGGCGGGGCTATTGCCAACGACATCCACGGAAAGGCTCATCATATCGACGGCTCCTTTGTCAACTGCGTTCTTTCATTCACCATCCTGCTCGCGGATGGAACGACGGTCGAGGCCTCCCGGACGGAGAACAGCGATCTGTTCTGGGCCAATTTCGGGGGATTGGGTCTGCTGGGGGTGATCCTGAAAGCCAGGATCCGCCTGAGGAAGATCGAGACGACCTATTTCAAGCAGAAGTCAATGGTCATCAAGAACCTCGATCACATGCTGGAGGCGCTTGACAAATATGATCACGAGTATAACTATTCAGTGGCCTGGATCGATGCGCTCGCAAAAGGGAATAAGCTCGGGAGCGGCGTGCTGACCCTGGGCAATGCCGCGAAGCTGGACGAGCTGCCGGCTAAGCTAAAGACCAACCCATTAAAGCTGCATTCGACGGGCAAGCTGTCGATCCCCTTCTTCTTCCCTTCCTTTACGCTAAATAGCTTTACGGTCCGGATCCTCAACCGGGTGATCGCTTTTGTCCAGAATTCACCAAAGGAATTTGTCCATTACGAGAAATTCTTCTTCCCGCTTGACGCGATCAACAACTGGAACAGAGGTTATGGGAAGCGGGGCTTTATCCAATATCAGTTCGTTATTCCGGAGGAGAACGGTAAACAGAACCTGACGGAGATCTTGCAAATGATAGCGGGGAGCGGGTGTACGCCGTTCCTGAATGTTTTCAAGCGGATGGGTGATGCACAGGGGATCCTTTCTTTCCCCTTTGCAGGCTATACCCTGGCCATCGATTTCCCGGTGACGAAACAGCTGCTTGCGTTCGCGCCCAAGCTCGACCAGAAAGTGCTGGCAGCCGGCGGCCGTCTTTATCTCGGGAAGGATGCCTTGTTGACGGAGAATATGTTTAAGGCGATGTATCCGCAGCACACGGAATGGCTCGCGATAAAGCGGAAATACGATCCCAATAATGTTTTTAATTCGAATATTTCGCGCCGCCTGGGGCTGAACGCGTAAGTGCAGCCATGTGCCGTTCGAAGCCGCAATTCTAATTGCG
>DATMLR010000581.1:0-4253 GCA_035570015.1 Puia sp. | reverse complement strand
ACTCCCCTATATCCAGGCCAACTTCAACAGCTTCTACGTTTATCTACAGGGTGAGTATACAGCCGAACTGAAGGCGGCCAATGTCCGAAAGGACGATTTTGACATCGACAATTTCCTATATGTCCTGAGACCCTATTATTCCGGCGGGGAATATGATTACCTACTCAATGCCGATGACCTACCCAGCCTGCTGACCGAACGGCTGATCGTCTTTGACATCGATGCGATCAAAGATCACCCCATCCTGTTTCCTGTAGTGACCATCATCATCATGGAGGTCTTTATCAGCAAGATGCGGCGGCTTCATGGGGTCCGAAAGGTCATTATCATCGAAGAGGCCTGGAAGGCCATCGCCAAACAAGGCATGGATGAGTATATCAAGTATTTGTTCAAGACTGTCCGGAAATTTTATGGGGAAGCGATCGTCGTCACGCAGGAGATCGAAGACATCATTTCAAGCCCGGTTGTCAGAAACACCATTATCAATAATGCGGACCTCAAGATCCTGCCCGATCAGGGAAAACTAGGGGAGCGATTTGACCAGCTACAAAAGGCGCTGGGGCTCTCTGACCATGAAAAGGCAGCGGCAGGTTCGGTGAATAAATGCCTCCAGCCCGGTCGAAAATACAAGGAAGCTGCCTTCTGTTATGCCAATGGCCCCTGTCAGGTATACGCAATCGAGACCTCGCTGGAAGAATACCTGGCTTTTACGAGTGAGGAGACGGAGCGGGTATTGGTGGACAGGTATGCCGCACAGGAAGGCGGTGTGGAGAACGGGATCAGGAAATTGTCCAACGCGATCCGGTCGGGGGCCGTGAAACTTTTCCTTATTCTCCTGTTTCTCCTTCCACAAAAACGTTCAGACGCCCAGGTGCTGGAAGTCATCGACATCATAAATGCGGCCGTCAAAAAGGCGATTGAAGCGGCCGACCTTGAGGTGCAGCGGTTGCAGACCCAAACCATTGCGCTGCAAGACGCGGAAAAGGCATTGGAGAACTCCATGGCCGGCGACCTCCTGGACGATATCACCGATTGGGTAGAGCAGCAGGAACAGCTTTACGGCGCGTATTACCAGGAGCTCTGGCAGGTGAAGTCCGCGCTGAACGATTACAGCAAGGCGGCGACGCTGATCGACCGGCAGGCAGCACTCGTCCGGGAAGAACAGCAGGACTGGGGTGCGGTGCAAAAGGATCCACATTTCACGCTGGCGGAACTTGAGCACATCGGTAACGTCTATACCGGCATTCTGAATGAGAGCGCCCGGAATGTGAGTCAAATTTCTTTAGTGATCCAATCCTTTATCACCCAAATGGACGATGCGGGCCGGCTAATTATAATCGATGAAACGAACCGGCGCCTTGACGGCGATTTCGACGATCTCCGGGCGTTTACGCAACAAAACAGCCTGCTAAGCCTGCAGCGGGCAAGGGATCAAAACGATGTATTAACGATAAAACAGCTTTATAATCTTTTCTAAAAACTAAACAACATGAAACGACTACTCTTTATCGGCGCCCTGTCGGGCGCCGGAGCCCGGCAGGCCCATTCGCAAACGATCGCGGCGATGACGGAGCAATTGGTTGAACTGAATTTATTCAAGCGTTCGACCATGAACGGCTACCACGTCCTGTCCAGCGGACTGGACAGCATCGGGACGATAAATGACCAGGAATATCTGCTTCACGTCAACTATTTCCAATCGCTCGATGCGCTCAACCCAAGCCTCGGTGTCGACGCGGAAAAGATCAAAAGACTCAATAGCCTTATGCTTGAAATTAAAGCCCTTCTTTATGATGAAATTCCTGTTGCTGCTGGGACTGCTGGGCGGCTTGCGCTCCCCCGGTAAGGCCCAGTCGATTGCGGATCTTCTTATCCAGCTGGAATTGGATAAGGAAAAATTGAGCTCCATGAAAAGCACCCTCAATGAAATGTACCAGGGGTATACGGAGCTGAAAGATGGTTTTACGCACATCCGGGACATCGCCAAAGCCAACTTCAACCTGCATGCGGATTTCCTGAATGGACTCCTTGCGGTGTCGCCGGCCGTCAGCGGCGATCCGCGGATAACCACCATCATCGACGCGGAGTACCAGATCGTTGCCGGTTACCGGTCGGCGAGTGCGCGCTGGAGTGGCAGCGGGGTGTTCAGCTCGCAGGAGTTGGCGTATATCCTGGGCACTTATTCGGCCCTGCTGCAACGCTGCCTTCAATCGGTGGAGGAGCTAACGATGGTCCTGACCGCTGACGAATTGCGGATGTCGGACGCGGAGCGGATGGCGGCCATTGGACGGGTCCAAAACGATACCCGGGCCCAGTTGACCATGATGCAAGGATTAGACAATACGCTCTCCATCCAGGTTGCGCAGCGCCAACGGGAGGCGCGGGATATTAACAGCTTAAAGTCATTGTATGATCTGCCAAATTAATGTCGGTGGCCTTCAGGAGGTGTTGACCCAGGTGTACAATACGATGATCGCGAATTGCGCGGAACTGATCGGGATCAGCAGCGCGATCGCGGGGCTGGGAACCTTGTGGTATGTAGCCGGGCATATCTACACACAAATGGCAAACGCGAAACAAGTTGATCCAAAACCCTTGTACCGACCATTCCTGATCGCGGTGGTCATTACGTTCTTCCCGTCGGTGATCGCCATTTTGAATGGTGTTTTGCAGCCGACGGTGGATGGGACGGCTGCGCTGGCCGGGAATGCCAATCAGGCCGTCGCGACCTTACTGCAGGAAAAACAACAACTCCTGCAACAGTCCGCGGAATGGCAGATGTATTCCGGCGCTGACGGCAGCGGAAGCCTGGATAAATGGGAACAGTTGTCCGGAGACGCAGACTCCGGACTATTCTCGGGGCTGTCCAACCGGGTCAAGTTTGAGATGGCCAAGGCCTCTTACAGTCTGAAAAGCTCTGTACGGGTGTCGATGTCCGAGATACTCGAGACCCTGTTCGAGGCGGCGGCGCTTTGCATCAATACCGTTAGAACGTTCTACCTGATCGTGCTCGCGATCCTCGGGCCGCTGGCCTTGGCTTTTTCGGTCTACCCCGGGCTGGAAAGCAGTTTCGGGCATTGGTTCTCGCACTATATCCAGGTGTTCCTTTGGCTGCCGGTGGCGAACCTGTTCGGCTCGCTGATCGCGCAGATCCAGCAGCAAATGATCCAAATGGATATCAATCAGGTGACGACGACGGGACAGACGAGTTTTGGGGCAACGGATGCCGCATATCTTGTTTTTCTGCTGATGGCGATTGTCGGCTATTTCACCGTTCCGTCGGTCACCCGGTTCATCGTCCGCACCGGAGGTCTCGGCGCGCAGTTGTGGCGAACGAAAATTTAAATAGTATGTTTCCAAAAGCAAAAAACATCGAAAGCGCATTCCAACATATCCGGTTGTTCACCGGTCTGGTGGTACTCGGTTCCATAATCTTTTGCTGTTTCGTCAGTTGGTTGGCTTACCGGGGCGGTGAGCGGGCCGCGCAGCGGATCTATGTACTGTCGAGCGGGAAGGTGCTGGAGGCCGTTGCCAGGGACCGAAGGGACAATATCCCGGTCGAAGCGCGGGATCATATCCGGAACTTCCACGAGGAATTCTTTTCACTGGACCCGGATGAAAAGGTGATCAACGCCAACCTCAGCAAGGCGCTGTACCTGGCGGATGGTTCTGCCAAGCGACAGTATGACGACCTGAAAGAGACCGGCTACTATTCGGGGGTTATCTCGGGGAATATTAGCCAGGAAGTTACCGTGGACAGTATCAGCCTCGACATGACCAGCTATCCGTACTATTTCCGGTGCTATGCCACGGAGAAGATCGTTCGGCCGAGCAGCAAGGTCACGCGGGACCTGGTGACGGAAGGCTGGCTGCGCAATACCAGCCGCTCGGACAATAATCCCCACGGGTTTCTGATCGAGCGCTGGGCGATCTTGGATAACCGCGATTTGAAGGTAGAAGGACGATAAATTTATTCGATTCAGCTTAAACACATATCAGATGATACCAATACCTCAACGCCGATTTTTGCTGGCCGCGCCGCTGGTGGCGCTGCCCTTTCTGTGTGCGATGTTTTATGCCCTGGGAGGCGGCAAGGGGGTAGCCGAGTTGGCTGCTACCCGCGTCGGCGGCCTGAACACCGAGCTGCCCGGCGCATATCCTGATCCGCGGAAAACCTTTCTGGATAAGATGGGTGCTTATCTGAAGGCGGACCAGGATTCGCTGCGCAAAAAGGAGTATGCCCAACAGGACCC
>DATMLR010000580.1:0-6563 GCA_035570015.1 Puia sp. | reverse complement strand
CAAGCCCCTGACCAGCGCCACCCCCATCCGCGCCGTGAGATACGGGTCTTCGCCATAGGTCTCCTGCCCCCTCCCCCACCGTGGATCCCGGAAGATATTTATGTTCGGCGTCCAAAAAGTCAACCCGCTGAATCTGGCGCGATAGTCCTTTCTTACGGACGCATTGTACTTGGCCCGGGCTTCATCCGATATCGCGTCGGCCACCTGATGCACGAGGCTATCGTCGAAGGTCGCCGCCATGCCGATTGGTTGAGGGAAGATCGTCGCGACGCCTGACCGCGCCACGCCGTGCAGCGCCTCATTCCACCAGTCGTATTCGGGTATATGTAACCGGGGGATGGCCGGCGTGCTGTTCATCATCTGGTATACCTTCTCTTCCGGAGAGAGCCGCGAGATCAGATCATGCACCCGGATATCGAGCGGAAGCGCCGGATTGGTCCAGGGATCGTTTTGGGCTTCGGTCCGGGTAAAAAAAAGAAAGCAGGCAATCGCCGGTAGGAGGCTGAATTTTTTCATATTGAGCAACTTTTATATAGCCATAAATTCCTGTTTATTTCGTCCCCTTCCGCGCCTCGAAGGGCGACGCCGGTAACCCATCCTGAAACAGCCGGTCCCGGTTAATCAAATTAATGCCCTGCGGATTGTCCGCCCATCCATATCGTACCGCGACCGGGTTCGACACCTGGTCGCTGGTGACCTTCACCTTCTTTCCTTCGATAACCGCTTTTGCCGGATAGAAACGATTGTCCGCTCCTGCCAACTCAAATCCATGAATCTCGCCGCCGCCTTTTATGATCAGGCCACTTTCGACCGCATCGAACCGAATGCTGACCTCGTTGTGCCGGATACGCACGGAATGGAATAAAGGGCCTGTATAGATCATATCGGGCTTTTCATAGGCAATCCCCTCTGCTGAAAGGACCAGCCGTTTCGCCAGTTCCTCCTCATTTGGAAACTCTCCGTCTTTCTCCTCGCCCAGATCCGCTGACACTGCCATTCCCGTCGTGGGAACGCTCAGGACTAACCGCTGCGCTTCACGGAACGCTGCCCAGCGGCTTTCCTCCTCATGCTGCCCCGCGGCCCCATGAGCACCCGCCTGTACATAGATCCAGGGCAGACTGACCTGACCCCAATGCAGCCGCCAGTCTCCGATGACGGAGGCAAAGATCCCCTCGTACTCCGACGACTTGCTGACATCCGCCTCTCCTTCGCACCAGAGCACTCCCCGTACCGTATACGTATCCGCCGGCGCGATCATTCCATTAAAGAGGCCGCCGGCCGCCATGCGGTCGGCAGGACTCGCTCCCTCTGCATAACTGCTGTCCTGATAGCGTTCACTTACCGCAGCATAAGACGGAAACGATGGGAGCGCCTGCGGGCTCAGCCAGGCTTCGGCCGGCGCATCCGCGACACTTGCATTGATCAATCCGATCGTTACATGATAGTGACCATATAACTGCACCGCAAAAAGATAAGCCAGCGCAGAAAAGTCTAGGACCGATGTCGGATTGGCAGGCACCCAGCTACTCCCGGGAACATTTTGCCGCGGCCCCTTGAAATCGTACCGGGTTGCGATACGGTACTGGCGGACCGGCACCCGGTCCGCACCGGCAATCAGATTTGCATAGCGGTCTTTCATTTTTTCCATGGTTAGCTGCATCCCGGTTCCGCCGGAACAAAACCAGACTTCTCCCACCATAATGTTCTGAATCCAGATATGGTTGATGCCATCGATGTCCATCGTATAGGGGCCGCCGGCTTTTTTGGGCGAAAAGATCACCAGCCATCTGCCGTTGTCATCCGTAACTCCGCTCCCCGTCTCTCCGTCGAATTTAACCGTTACCCGCTCGCCCGGCGAGCCGAATCCCCAGATACGGATAGGGATATCCCGCTGTAGTACCATCCCGTCCCCAACGAGCCGCGGCACCCGCACCTGACCCTTTACACTCCACCCTGCTAACAATAGAAGCCCAATCCAGCTGAAAAATTTTCCGCCATGCATGACCATTGAAATTTAAGAGCGGCCCCTTCGGGGCCGCTCTGCAAATATATTTCTTTATGGCTCACATTTACTGGTACCCCAGATTTTGCGGGAATGGCGTACCTGTCGTCACCGCATCGATCTCCGATTGCGGTATCGGCCGTAGTACCATATAAGACTGGAAATTCGCGCCCGCTTGTACAGGATTCCAAGCCGTCAGCCTTTCCGGCAACGACTGCGTGCGCACCAGGTCCCACCAGCGGATACCTTCGCCATAGAATTCCCGTGTGCGCTCATCCAGGATAAAATCGATCGTCACCTGACCCGGAGCGATATCCATCGCCGCCGCATTTGCCGCATTTACCGTGGAGCTGTTGTTCGGGTTATACGCTGCACGTTCCCTGATCACATTGATCATCGCAGCCGCATCCGTGGGATCGCTGTTCTTCAAATAGGCCTCTGCCAACAGCAGGTACACATCGGAGAACCGCCAAAGGATCACCGGTCTGGTGCTCGGGTCATTGAAATCCGCCGCAGGCCGGCTCGGATCGTCAAACTTTCGGTTAGCGGGATAATAGCTGTTGGTTTGGAGACTGGGCGGAATGATAATCCCATGGAACGGTGTCGCGCCGTTGAATTGAGGAGCGCCGGGCACCTCGTAAGGAGGGAACCAAACGGCCGTGTCCACGCCCACATTCATCGTGTAGCCGATCCCGCGGGAATTGTTGGTAGCGCCGGCCGTATTGGAAACGCCCGCCGTATTCGCGATAAAAACGGTCTGGAAGGTGTAATTATACCGCTGGTCATAGAGCCGGTCCACACTGTCGAATGCCTCCCCAAGTACATAGGCGTTGTTCGGCCTTACGCGGATGAACGGCCGCCCGTTGATCACATCCCGCGTCATCATACTCGTACCGGAGTTTGCCAGCACGCCCGGACTCTTAAGATAAGAATTGATACCGCTGTTCGCAGGATAGTTCCAGCGCTGAAACCAGGGCAGCAGATTCTGTGCAGCTCCGCCGGCTGCTCCCCCGCCCACCGTGTATTGGCCATATTTCGCATTGCTGCTGTGATCGCTGACGAAAATAGTCTCTTTACCATAATCAAAGTTGGCGCGGGAAGCGGTGATGGGGTTAACATTTTCCCCAAACGCATCGCCATAGTCCTGCCATAACCCGAATCCATACGTCGCCTGATTGGTGATTAGGTTGGTAAAGATGCTGATGGCCTGTTGAAAGTCCGACTGTGCCCCACCCGACCATCCGCGGGTCAGATAAGTCTTGCCCAGCAAATAAAGCGCAGCCCCCTGTGCCGCCGCCTTCCCGCCAAAAGGCGCCAGGGCTGAGGCGTTGACCGGCGAAGTGACCTGCAGATAGGCAACCGCGTAGTTCAGGTCGGAAATGATGGTATCATAAACCTGAGCCATCGGCTGCCTCGAATCCGACGTACTGGGCTGCGTGATAAACGTGGTGTGCAGCGGTACATCCCCAAAATTGATCACCAGGTAATAATACCAGAATGCTCGTAGAAAATGCGCCTGGGCGACGCATTGGTCGACCACAGTGTCCGCCGGCACGTTTTTGGCATATTGAAGAACGCCGTTGAGGGTGTTGATATCCTGGTAAGCATTGTTCCACCACCCATTGCTTTCATCGGCGCTGGTCATGGGATTGTAGGTGAAGAAATCCGGGCTTGTAACGCTTGCGCCTTCCAATGTCTCATCCGTCCCGCCCAGACATTGCATGGTAAAGCCCTCCGTTCCCCAAAGGCCGCGCAAGTCGTTATATACCCCCGCAACGCCGCCAAGCAGCCCGACCTCCGTGTTAAAAATCGTGGGCGGGATGGAGGATTCAGGATTTTCCTTCAGGATTTTCTGGCAGCTGACAGCCGTCAGAACGAGTGCCATAAGACCGGCAGATCCAATTTTCGAATATCGTTTCATATAGATGGTATTTATTGAGTTAGAATTTCAGGGATACCCCCAGATTGAAGGATCGCGTGGACGGGTTATTCGCATTGACCGTAATTTGCCGGCTTTGCCCGTTAACACCGCCCGCACCGACACTACCCCCGGCCGCGGTTGAAGAAACAGCGCCACCATAACCGTTTCCTTCCGGATCAGGCCCATAACCTTCCTTTACGAACGGCGAATAAATAATGAAGGGATTTAATGCCGTCAGATAGACGCGGAGTGATGTAATCCCCGACCTGCCCAGTGCCCTTGACGGGATCGTATACCCAACATTGATGCTTCGCATCTTGATAAAGGAGCCGTCGAGGTACCCCAGGGTCGAAGCATAGGGGAAAGACTGAAGGCTCGCATCCGGCCTTGGGAAATCATTGGTTGGATTGTTGCGCGTCCAATAATTCACCTTAAGCTGGTTAACGCGGCTTTGCATGAAAAAGTCATACCCAAGTGCCGATCCATCCGTCTGGACATACGGCGCCACCAATTTCATCCCCATCCGCGCAAAAATGACGAAGTTCAGATCGAATCCCATATAATTCATCGTAGCACTGAAACCGCCTTCCCACTTGGGCTGGAAATTGCCAAGGACCTGCCGGTCATTTTGGTCGATCTTTCCGTCCGGTTTGCCGGTGGGTCCGCTGACATCCTGAACATGAATCTGACCCGGCAATTGGGAAGGAGAGGTTTGCGCCTGCAATTTCCCATCGAGCGAATCAGCAGTTTGCCAAATTCCAACCTTTTTCACGTCATAGATCACCGTCAACGGCTGACCGACAAACCAGCCATCGTTGATATCTTGGGTTACGCCGGGGATGATCTGCGTGATCTTTTCCCGGTTTAGGTAGAAATTGAAATCCGTGGTCAGGCCGAAGCCGCCTGGCGTTGTCGGCTTAATATCTACGGTAGTCAGGTTGATCTCGATCCCATGGTCCGTCGTCTTGCCGAGATTGTTCTCGACGCTGCCGGCGCCGTTGCTGCCAGGCAGAGTCTGCTGCAGCAGGATATCTTTGGTATTTTGCTGGTAGACATCGATCGTCCCATAGATTCGGTTCTGCAGGAATCCATAATCGATACCGAGATTGGTCTGCGCCGTCTGTTCCCAATGCAGGTGCGTATTGGCCAGCGACGTCACCAGGAACGTCCCTACCTCGCCGCCCGAAGCCTGACCGAAATTATAGGTGCTGTTGCTTAATAAACCCAGTGTGCTGTATGGCGCTACTCCCTGGTTGGACGTGATCCCCCAGCCCCCTCTCAATTTCAAATTGCTGATCCAGTCAACACTCTTCATAAAATCCTCGTTCATGACATTCCAGCCGAGTCCAAATGCCGGGTAGGTAAAATACTGATTACTCGGCGAGAGTACGGAAGAGCCGTCCCTCCGCACCGTGGCGGTCAGCAGGTATTTTTCATTAAACGCATAATTGACCCTTCCCATAAATGAAATCAGCCCCCGCTCATAAAAGGTACCGGGATTGTTGGGATCCGCCGTCAATGTCGAAGCGAGGCTCAGATTGGCATCCAGTACGGAGTTCGCCGGAAATCCAATGCCCTCGAAACCGCTGCTCTGGTAATGGTCCTTCTGGGCGCTGTACAGTCCCGTCACCGTGAGGTGATGCTTCTCAGCGAACGTCTTGTCATAGGTCAATATGTTCTCCCAGACCCAGGTGTAGGATTCCGTATTGTCCACAAAGGCTGTCGCGCTCGTAAGGGAAGTGTTGGAGTTCACAAACGTTTCCGGTCCATTGTAGCTGCCGGAATAAGCCTGGGCGTAGCTCAATCCGATATTCGTCCGGTACTTCAGTCCGGGAAGGATATACCATTCGCCATAGAGGCTATTAAAGGTCTGCAGCCGCCTCGTTCGATTCAGGATTTCGCTCGACAGTGTCTTCAGCGTAAGCGGATTGACGTAAGTAGTAGCATCGATGGAACCAACAAGCGGATACAAGTTGAGCGTTCCATTGGGGTTATAGGGAGCATCCAGCGGGCTTAACCGCATCAACGTACCCGTGACCCCGGTGCCGCCGGGAAGGTTCTGATAGGAGAGATCATTGATGGTATTGACGCCGATCTTGAGGTGATTGCTGATCTTGTGGTCGAGCGTTAACCGTAGGGAAAACCGCTGGAAGTATTGGTTGGGGACGATCCCCTCCTGGTCATAATAGGAACCACCCATCCCGAACTGTGTGTTCTCGTTCCCGCCGGAAACACTTAAATTATTGCTCGTAGTCATCGCATTCCGGTAGATCAGCTTCTGCCAGTTGGTATTGGTCCCCGCAGTAAGACCGGCTTGCTCCGCCGTCGTCAGCGGATAGGCAGTCGTCCCGGGAGAAGCGGTGTTGTATGTCGCAGCATCGGCCTTGAATTGAGCATATTCCGGGCCGTTAAACACCTTCATGTCGCCCAGGACGCTGGAATAACCATAATATCCGTTATAGGTCATCTGCGATTTACCCATCCTGCCCCTCTTGGTAGTAATGAGGATAACCCCGCCCGAGGCCCTGGAGCCATAGATGGCAGTGGCGGAGGCGTCTTTCAGAATATCCAGGCTGGCGATATTGTCAGGATCGATGTCATTCACGCTGCCGCTGAAAGGGATACCGTCCAGCACTACCA
>DATMLR010000579.1:0-7762 GCA_035570015.1 Puia sp. | reverse complement strand
TGGGTTTAAATCTACCATTTAACGGTACCCCGAACAATAGTATGAAAGTTATAGGCGCCGCGTCACGCGGCGCGGCGCTTGATCAAACCGGAACCGTAATCGTTACGCTCGTTCCATCCCCGGACCGTATGGACAGCGTCCCGCCCAACTCCCCGATCCTTCGCTCCAT
Organism: Puia sp.; assembly: GCA_035570015.1. GTDB lineage: Bacteria > Bacteroidota > Bacteroidia > Chitinophagales > Chitinophagaceae > Puia. The sequence continues at coordinate 7,593 of DATMLR010000579.1, read as the reverse complement.
GTTTTGCAACCCGTTGGCATAAGGCCGGATAGTTGCCCGGTCAAACCCGATCCCGTCATCCTGCAATACGATCACCAATTCGGCGGCGATCACCTCCATCCGCAAATATACCTCCTGTGCCTGGGAATGCTTGACAATATTGTGCAGCGCTTCCTTTACCGCCAAATATACATTGCGCCTGAATTCGCCGCTGACAAACCGGAATGGGAATTCTTCCGGCGCTTCGATCCTCGACCGCAGCCCCGCCTGCATCAGATAGGCTGCGGCGTATGATCGCGTATAGGATAGCAGATCGCTGAGCAAATCGTTCTTCTGGTTGAGCGCCCAGACGATCTCCCCCATCTTGTCGATCATTTCCTTTGAATACTCCCGGATCCCGCTGATCTCCTCGTCGATCGGTTGCTCTCTTTGCTGCTTGATCCCGATGGTATCGCTCAGGAATTTGATCCGCGACAATCCGGCGCCCAGATCATCATGCATATCGGTTGCGATCCGCGTCCGCTCTTTTTCAATGGCCTGCTGTCGCTCGAGGGAAACCCGCTGTGCCTCCAACCGTCTCAAAAAATAGCTGCGGATCGCCCATCCTACTCCCGCAGCCAGAACGACCACCATCAAGGTCCTGAACCAAGCCGTCTGCCACCAGGGTGGAAGAATGTGAAAAGCATAGGAGGCCGTTTGGTCCGGGTAGATCCCGGACAGGAACTGCGCTTTTACATGCAGCTTATAGCCCCCGGGAGGAAGATTGACGAAGTTAATCGCAGATTGATTAGATGGGGAACTCCACCTCGCGTCACTGCTTCCTTCCAGCAGATAACTGAAGCGGGTTTGGCTTTCATCCTTGAAACTGGGTACCCCTACATAAAAAGAAATTGCATTCTGGTCATACCGAAGGGACAGTGGACGGCCAGCCACATCCGGGACGGCCTCGTTACCGACGAGGACCTGCGAGAACAGCAGCTTCGGCCGATAACTGTCGTTCGATGGCTCCGAAGGGAAGATCTTCAGGTAGCCGTCACTTGCAAGGACCCAATGGATTTGTCCAGCCGACTCGACAATTTTGTCAACAGTCATTTCATGACTTGGCGCGATATTGGTGACGGTGAAGCTGTCTTGCTGAAAACGGACTTTCTCCACCCCTGAAGGTGTTCCGGCCCATACCGTATTGTCACTGTCACAGTACAGATACCGGATGAAATTTTCAGACAGCCCGTTCTTTGTGGTCAGTTGCTTATACGAACGCATTTGCAGCCCGTCGAAAAGCAGACAAAAGAGGCCATGGTCCCGTGTTCCCAACCAAACCCGACCTTCATTGTCGACTGCGATACTCCTGGGGCTGACGTCCAGTGGGGTCGGCCAGGAAGCGATCATCCGGAGTTTTAGCTTTCCCCCATCATTTTCCTCCGTAAAAAGCTGGAGCCGGTTGGAACGCGGAGCCACCCATATCCGGTTGAATTTGTCGACCGCCGCCTGGTCGGCGAGAATGGCCAGCTTTTGCTGTCCGACCCTTCCGTCATCGAACACCGTCAGTCGTGAAGTCGGAAGGACGAGGTTGCCATGCCGGTCAAGGCAGGACCTGCCGTCGATAACGGCCGTGTCCTGATAGGCGATTTTCGCCCGGAAGCGGTTCCCAGGTAAAAAATGCAATTGATAAATCGTATTCTGACTGATCAGCCAGCCCGATTGATTAAACAGGATATGCCCGGATGCCGGTAATGGCCCGACTGCATGAAAGACCTGCCTCGCTTCGCCCGTTAGCAACAGCAGACTACGTCTTCCCCAGTCGTAAAACCAGACCGAATCGGTGCCCGGCCGGCTAGTTATGTCGTTGACGACGAAATCCGACTGGTTTTGCGGGTAAAATTGCACTTTCGTGCTCTGCAATCTAGCGATCCCAGCCTGCGATTTCGTCAGCCAGATATTGCCTTCCCTGTCCTCCAGAAGGAAGTTGATCGCTCCGACCGGCGGATCGCCCGTAGCATCGATCACGGTCAGGTGTCCGCTGCGATCGACCTTGACGATCTGTCTTGCAGTGGCCAGCCAAAGATTGCCCAAATGATCAATTAACATAAACCCGCTCTTATACCCGGCCGCTGCTCCATACGGCCAGGGGATAGGCACCAGGTTGACTGAATTCTTTCCCAACGACAGCGGGTCGATTGCACGGAGCCCATCCGTGGTGGCGACAAAAATTTTGCCCGACGAAGCTCGCACCATCGCGGTGAAAAAATCGGGGCGCCCTGATGTAATAACCTGATGTGTCCGCAGGTTGTAAACAATAAGCGAGCCGGAGCTCGGATAGCTCTTCAGATTGGGGTCTGTCAGCATGAACAGCCAGCCGCCCGATTCGACCGCCTGGGCGAGGTAAGGCCCGGCTTCTACTCCGTCCGCGGTCTTCAGGGGTATCTTGTGGAATCGCGCTCCGTCCCAACGGAATAGCCCATCGTCCGCGATCGCGTAGAAGTATCCGTCGCTGCACTTGATCAACTGATTCGTAACGGGATAATATTGATCAGTGGTTCGGATATTCCGGATTATCCCATGTACCATGACATGCAGCGCCCTGCCATTGGGAACGATCAACAGCGAGTCATCTCCCACCTCGACAACGTCATTCACGAGGCTTGTCGATAATCCATTCTCCGTAGTATAATTGGTAAAGCGGGATCCATCGTAGACACTCAAACCTCCATATGTCGAGACATACAACCGGCCTTTGCTATCCTGATAAAGGAACCGGGCCCGGCTATTGGCAAGACCATCTTTGGGCGTGTAACGGACAAATAGATATTCCTGTCCCCGGCAGACGGAGATCAATAAAATAATTGTTAGGAGTATTACAAGGTGACGCGTACTTTGTCTTTCATGATCTCACGGACTGCCGCGGTAATAGCCGGGGCGTCGTACCCGCATTCGTGCTGCAGCTCTTTTGGCGTACCGTGTTCGACGACCCGGTCGGGAATGCCCAGGATCCTGACGGTCGCCTGGTATCCGTGCGCTGCCTGGAATTCCAGGATGGCGGACCCGAATCCGCCAACAACCGTTCCATCTTCCACCGTCACGATGCGTTGGTATCTCGAAAAAACTTCGTGCAGCAACGCTTCATCCACCGGTTTCACAAATCGCATGTCGTAGTGTGCAGGATTCAGCCCTTCGGTCCTCAGCTCGCGGATTGCCGCGGTGACGAAGTTCCCCGGATGACCCAGACTCAGGATGGCGATCTCTGTTCCATCTTTTAGTTTCCGGCCCTTGCCGATGGGGATCTCCTGGAAGGGTGTTCGCCATTCGGGCATAACGCCTTCGCCACGCGGGTAGCGGATCACAAATGGATTTTGATTGCTTTCAAGTTGGGCGGTATAGAGTAGATTGCGTAATTCACTTTCATTCATCGGCGAGCTGACGACCATGTTGGGGATACAACGCATATACGGGATATCATAAGCCCCATGATGCGTCGGGCCGTCTTCGCCAACCAGCCCCGCCCGGTCCAGGCAAAAGACAACCGGTAGGTGCTGGATCGCCACGTCATGGATGACCTGGTCGTAAGCCCGCTGCATAAATGAAGAATAGATATTGCAGAATACCCGCATTCCCTGGGTCGCCATCCCAGCGCTTAGCGTAACCGCATGCTGTTCACAGATCCCCACGTCAAATGCCCGGTTCGGCATGGCCTCCATCATGAACTTCAGGGAGGAGCCGCTGGGCATGGCAGGGGTGATCCCAAAGATATTTGGGTTCTTCTCCGCCAGCTCGATCAAGGTATAGCCGAATACGTCCTGGTATTTGGGCGGCTGCGGAGACGTGAAATGTTTTTTATAGATCTCACCCGTGATCTTGTCAAAGAGCCCGGGGGCATGCCACTTGGTCTGGTCCTTCTCCGCCAGTTCATAACCTTTGCCTTTTACGGTGACGATATGCAGCAGTTTCGGGCCCGGCATGCTTTTCAGGTCGTTCAGGGTGTCGACCAGCTTGGTCATATTATGACCGTCGATCGGACCGAAATACCGGAGGTTGAGCGTCTCGAAGAGATTGCTGCTCCGGTTGACGAACCCTTTTATACTGTGGTCGATCTTACTGGCGATATCCCGGCTGAACTGGCTGCCGGGCAATTTGCCCAGTGCCTACCAGATATCATCCTTCAATTTGTTATAGGTCTTCGATGTCGTGATATCGGTAAGATATTCTTTCAAAGCGCCGACATTAGGATCGATGCTCATACAATTGTCGTTGAGGATAATCAACAGGTCGGTGTCGGCTACTCCGGCATGGTTCATTCCTTCAAACGCCAGACCGGCGGTCATGGCTCCGTCCCCGATGACGGCAACGGTCTTCCGGTCGGTCTCCCCCTTGTATTTGGCAGCCATTGCCATCCCAAGCGCCGCACTGATGGATGTGGAAGAATGGCCCACTCCGAACGTATCATATTGGCTTTCGGTCCGTTTGGGAAAGCCGCTCAATCCATTGTATTTCCGGTTGCTGGCGAACTGGTCCCGGCGCCCGGTGAGGATCTTATGGCCGTAGGCCTGATGTCCGACGTCCCATACCAACTGGTCATAAGGTGCGTTGAAAACGAAATGCAGCGCCACTGTCAGCTCTACCACGCCCAGGCTGGCCGCAAAGTGTCCGCCATGGACACTCACCGTATCGATAATGAATTGGCGGAGCTCGTCGCTAAGCTGCTGCAACTGCTCCCGGCTCAATTTCTTGAGGTCGGCAGGGGAATTGACGGTATGGAGCAGGGCGCCCGCGGTGATTTCCATTCCTTCGATCTTTTAAGTGCACAAATTTACATTTTTTTCCGCTAGATTTAGCCTGTGGGGGCGGCGGGGATGAAACTTGGGGTGGCGGCGGTAGAACTTGGGGTGGCGGCGGTGGAACTTGGGCCATTGGGCGGCGGAAATTGGCCACTAGTACAAAAGAGGGGGTGAATCGAGGGGGAAAAGCCTAGTTTTGTTGGTTAAGTATAAGTAATTGTGCGTATGCCTAAAAATGTTAGCAGATATTATTGGTTATGCCAAATCGGGGGTTGGGGATGTATAGCGGTATTCATCATCGTGGCAAGTACCACTTTGCTGGAATCGAAGACGCCCATCAACCTGAAATATATTTATATTATTACGGCCTTGTATGTGATCCCGGGCCTGATCTCCACCCACCTGTTCCGCGAGGTTATCCGGCGCTCGGGCTGGCTCAAGTTGCCGGTCGAAAAAGCGCTGCCGAAATTCCTGATCGGGATCCTGCTCACCTGTATCGGCTGCGGCCTGATCCGCATCGGCGCCTTTGAGGCCCTGGGGCTGGTCCATGCAAAAAAGTCACCCGATTTTTTCGCAAACGTGATGGCCTCGACCTCGGAATACGGGATCACCATCATTCCCTGGACCATGATCTATTATTTCTATCACTATATCGAGAACAGCCGGAAACAACAGCTGGACACGCTGAAACTGGAGGCGCTTGTCAAGGAGCTGGAGCTGAAAACGATCAAGGCGCATATCAACCCACATTTTATTTTCAACGCCCTCAACAGCATCCGGGCCCTTATTGATGAGAATCCCACCCGGGCACGGAGGGCGGTCACCGAACTCAGTAATATTCTCCGCAGCAGCATGCAGGCGGAAAAGTTGGAGACCGTGACATTCGAAAAAGAGCTGAATATTGTCAAAGATTATCTCGCGCTGGAATATATCCGGTTTGAAGAACGGCTGCAGGTGGAGTATGAGATTGACGAAGATACCCTGGATCAGCCGATCCCCCCGATGATGCTTCAAACGCTGGTAGAAAATGCCATCAAACACGGCATCAGCCGCCAGGTCGACGGCGGTAAGGTTAAGATTATATCCGACTTTCGCGACGATTACCATGAGCTACTAATCGTTAATACCGGCGCCCTGAACGGCAACCGCGACGTCGACGGGTTCGGTCTTGCCAGTACCAAGAACAGGCTGCAGATCCTCTTTGGCCATAAAGCCAATTTCGATATTCGGGAAGTGGATGGGAATACTGTACAAGCCAGGGTCCTGATACCGGTTGACGGAAAATAAAAATAAATAACGGCCTGCGGGCCCACAACTATGATCAGAGCCATCATCATCGACGACGAGCGCCTTGCCAGGAATGAACTGAAGAAATTGCTCCTTGACTTTCCCGAAATCGAAGTAATCGCAGAAGCCGCCAACGCAACGGAAGGAGTGGAAAAGATCGACAGCCTCAATCCCGATCTTATTTTCCTGGATATCCAGATGCCGGGCAAGACCGGCTTTGACATGCTATCGGAGCTGGAAAGGGCGCCCAACGTGATCTTTACTACCGCCTACGATGAATACGCGCTTAAGGCGTTCGAGGTGAATGCACTGGATTATTTACTCAAACCGGTCGAGCCTAAACGGCTTGCGGATGCGCTACAGAAACTTCAGCTGGAAGAGGATAAGGAACCAATCTCCGATCACCCCATTTCCGTCAACCGCAGCATTCTCAATGAACATGACCAGGTCTTTGTTAAGGATGGGGAGCGGTGCTGGTTCGTCAAGCTTTCCGATATTCGCCTGTTCGAAAGTGTCGGCAACTATGCCAAAGTATACTTCGGTCCAAACAAGCCATTGATCCTAAAGTCATTGAATGCGCTGGAAGAGCGTCTTGACGAGAAGGTCTTCTTCCGCGCCAACCGGAAGCATATCGTTAACCTCCGGCTCATTGAAAAGATTGAACCCTACTTTAACGGCGGGCTGCTGCTGGAAATGAAAGGCGGGGAGAAGATAGAGGTCAGCAGGCGGCAGACGGTAAAGTTCAAGGAGATGATGAGTTTGTAGGCTCTTTTTAATTTATGCGTATATTTTAGATTTATGCGTATAGTGTGCGTTGTCTTCTTGTTTGTGTCTGTCCGGCTGGCTGCCCAGGCCCCCGATGCTACTTTCAATGCCGCCGCGGTTGAATCGCTTGAAAATATGCTGGCCTCCGACGCCATGCGTGGGCGGGCCACCTTCACCCCGGACATTGAGCGGGCGGCTGACTCAATTGAGTTGCAGTTCAGGGCTGCGGGTCTTCAAACCTGGAATGGATCGTCGAGTTACCGTCAGCCTTTTACGATGATCCGCGCAAAACTTCTGTCGATCAGCGGCTCGCTGGGAGGCGTCCCGCTTACGGCTGACAATACTGTTATAATTAGCTCCGCCGAACATATTCAGATCTCCGATAGCAGCCAATATAAGATAGGGCAGATAAAGGCGGGCGACGACCTTCGGTCGGTGGCCCAGAAAGTCGTGGCCGCGAAGGGCAATCACGTCTTCTTTGTCGATACTTCCTTTGCGAAAGTTTTTCCCAGGCTGAGCCGCCTGGCGGGCCAGCAATTTGGCTCTCCTTACACGAATGTATTCGTGCTTGGAGAAGGTAATTTTGGCAGCCATTATTCGTTCGGCCTGACGGCCGATCAGCAAATCACCAAGTCGGATCTCGCCAATGTCGTGGGTATTCTTCCCGGCAAAGGCAAGCTCGCGGGCGAGTACGTCATTTTCTCGGGTCACTACGACCACCTGGGCGTCCGCAAACCAGACACCCGGGGCGATTCCATTTACAACGGCGCCAACGACGACGCCAGCGGCA
>DATMLR010000578.1:0-3285 GCA_035570015.1 Puia sp. | reverse complement strand
AGGCGGTGGACACGACGGCGGCGGGGGATGTCTTTTGCGGTGCGCTGGCAGTGGGGCTGGCGGAGGGGACACTGGTGAAGGATGCGGTTGTCTTTGCTTGTGCGGCGGCGGCGTTATCGGTGACGAGGATAGGGGCGCAGCCTTCGGCGCCGACGCGGGGCGAGGTGGAAAGATTCAGAGATCATCTCTAATGGCCTTTAGGTATGGCCTGTTGTTCGACTTTTTGATGACGATATCGATGCAATTATTGAATCGAGCGAAGGTTCGGATGGCATCCGTGAGTTTAACGATCGCGGGTTTGGTGAGTTTTACCGGCTCAAAATGAAGGTTGTGGATGATCAGGGTCTTTTGTTTGCGGTCGGCTTTGGAATCCATACGGGCGACGAACGTATCACCAATCAGGACCGGCAGGGAAAAGTAGCCGTATTTGCGTTTGGGCTCGGGCACAAAACATTCGATTTGGTAGTCGAAATCGAAAAAATCCCGCAACCGGTGGCGGAAGACGTTCAGCGTGTCGAATGGCGATAGAATAAAGGCGTCATCGGAAAGCTCGATCTTTTTACTTCGATACGCCGGAAACATATAGAGTGGTGCGGTGGTCTTGAGGCCTTCGATCTTTACCGGACAAACTTTACCTTCCTCCACCAGCTTCCCGATTTCTTCCCGGATGCAGTGGCCTTTTACAAACCGGGCGCGCCAGGTCATTTCCTTTACATAGGCGATGCCCAGGGATCGCAGTATGCGGAGGATGGTATGTCTGGCAAATTCTTCAGGCGTCGGCATTGTCCGATCGATGTCATCGGGGATCAAATTTTTAGGAAGGTCATACAGCTTCTGGAAATCTCTTGTGCGCGTGGTCATCAGTCTTCCGTCGAGGAATAACCGCTCGAGCGCGACCTTGGATGGACGCCAGTCCCACCAGCCGGAACTGGCCTCCTGGCGATCGTTCTCGAAATCCTTCACCATCAGAGGCCCTTCGCGGGCGACGCGGTCCAGCACTTTGGCCGTGAGGTTAGTCTCGGCCTGGGTGAGGGGCTTTCTAAGAGCGGCGAAACTTTGTTTGACGGGTAAAGAGAAGCGGAACTCGTGCATCGGCTGGAAGCCGGAGTCGGAGGTAAAGAATTCGAAGATCCGGCCGTCCGCCTGCAGTTCTTCCAGCCATTCCACCTTATAGTCGGGCACCCGCGAGTAAATGGCGTGGTGGTGGGCGCGTTCGACGGTAAAGTTGGTATCGACCTGGATATAGCCCAGATGTTCGATGATTTTATAGACGGCTTCGCGGCCTTTGCCGAATTGGGCCGGGCGGGACAGTCCTGCCGCGTGGAGGATGATCCGCCGGGCTTGCGATGGGGTGAGAGTGAGTTGGTTCATACGGGGGTGAAAAGTAAAAATTTTTTTTAACGTGGGCGTACGGTTTTGGGTGCCCCCGATGTCTTTATAATTTATTACTTTAACCGGACGTAGTCCGGTGATTTTTCCCCGAAATCATTTAAAATCAAGCGTATGCAAAAGTTTATGTTAATTGTCAGGGAGGATTTGGCCCAGTTAAAACGTGATGGCGAGGCGGAGCGGTTCAGGCGGATGCGCATCATGACGGCCTGGGCCGAGTCGCTCCAGGAGTCCGTGAATTTCCTGGGCGGCGAGCCGCTGGAGATCACCCGGAGATGGGTCACCAGGGATCAGGTCCTCTCCGACGGTCCTTTCATCGAGTCGAAGGAAGGGATCAGCGGTTATATCATGATCAATGCAGAGAATATCGAACAGGCTGCTGCCATTGCGCAGGGTTGTCCGTTGGTTCAGCAAGGTTTTTTGATCATGGAAGTGAGCCCCATATTACTGAACAATGGATGCTAGGATGGATATCGTTGAGATGGAGGTTGACAAGCTCTACAGAGATCAGTTTGGAAAGATGTTGTCATCCCTGTTGAGGTTCTCCGATGATATCGATCTGGAGGCGGCGGAAGATGTTGTACAGGACACTTTTTCAGCCGCCCTGGTTGCGTGGAAAATGGACGGTTTGCCCGACAATCCCGCCGCTTGGCTATACAAAGTCAGCCGAAACCGGGCGCTCAATAAAATAAAGGAGGCCAAAAAATTTGTTAGGAAGAATGCTGGTGGGGGTGGGGATTGGATTGGGGAAGGGAATGTCGGGCCGGAGGACCCGGTCGTCCAGTCTATGCCGCTGGATGATGAGCAGCTTGTCCTGCTGTTTGCCTGTGCGCATCCGGATCTGGCGCCAAAGGTACAGGTGGTGATCACCCTGAAATACGTTGTCAATTTGAAGGTGGAGGCCATTGCGAGGATACTCGGCTTGACGATTGACGGCATCGATAAAATGCTGTCACGGGCCAGGCAAAAGATCAGGGATGAACGCATTTTATTTCACGAACCATCGGCTGCTGCCTTGATACCCCGGGTTCACAGCGTCCATAAGGTCCTCTACCTGATCTTTAATGAAGGCTATAAATCTTCGTGGGGGAAAGAATTGATCCGGGAGGAATTGTGTGAAGAGGCGCTGATCATGACCCGTGCGCTTTCCCGAAGTGTCGTCGGCGATCGGGAGACGCATGCATTATATGCGCTGATGTTGTTCAATGCAGCAAGGATCAAGGCGCGGTTTGGCCGGGACGGCGAATTGCTGGATCTGGAAGAGCAGGACAGGACATTGTGGGACCAGGATCTGATCCGGTTGGCCATGGTCAACCTGGAGTTCGCGCATGGCGGAGGGGCCAGCACGTATTACTGCGAGGCGGCGATAGCAGGACTGCATTGTGCGGCGGAGACTTTTTGGGCTACCAATTGGAATGCGATCATCCGGATTTATAAGCAGCTGATTGGTTTGCAGGCCAACCCGTTCGTAGAGTTGAACTATGCCGTCGCGATATACTACAGCGGCGACAGGGAGCAGGCGCTTGGGATATTACACGAGCTGGAAAAACAGGCTTTTCTGGGCCGGTATTATTTATTGCATGCCAGCCTGGGAAGGATATACGCCGCGGAGGGGAATAAGGAGCGTGCAAAGGAATATCTCGAGACTACGCTCCGGTTGACAAATGCACCGGATGAAATTGCGTTTGTGCAGCGTTTGATCAAGAAAATGGAATAGTTTATATTTGGTCATGAACCTCCATGTACGAAGCTTGCTGCGGCGCCTAAACATCCTTTTTGCGTTTATCTTTACGACTGCATTGTGCAAGGCTCAAACTACGATCACTGAATGGCAATATGGCAAAAATGGGGCGATTTCCATCACGTATGATGACGCTTCGCGCCACCAGTTCACCC
>DATMLR010000577.1:0-17571 GCA_035570015.1 Puia sp. | reverse complement strand
ATCGGCGATGACGGGTATCTCGCGATCCGGCGGACCTGGCGGTCGGGGGATCGGGTGGTCATTGAACTGCCGGAGGATTTTCATTCGGAGGGATTGCCGGACAATTCTTCCAGGGTGGCGTTATTCTATGGGCCGGTATTGCTGGCGGGGGAATTGGGGGCGCGTGAACCCGATCCGGTCAGCGGGATACCGGTGCTGGTTTCCCCGTCGGCTGATCCAAACACGTGGCTGCGGCGGCTCCCGGGGGATTCACTGGTATTCCGTACGATGGGCGCCGGCCAGCCGGGGGATGTCAGGATGATCCCGTTTAACCGGACGGAGAATGAATATTACAGTGTATACTGGGACCTGTTCACGCCGCAGAGCTGGGCGGTGCAACAGGAGAAATATCAGGCGGAGCGCGTCAGGGCGCAGGAGTTGGAGGACCGGACCGTCGATGGTCTGCGGCTCGGCGAAATGCAGCCGGAGCGGGATCATTCGTTTACCGGCGAGAATCTGCACAGCGGGGAGGCGCATGGACGGCAATGGCGTTCGGCGGAAGATGGGGGATATTTTTCGTTTGTAATGAAGGTGGATGGGTTAGCTTCGAATACGTTGATATGTGACTACTGGGGGGATGATCACCGGGGTCGGGTGTTCGATATCCAGGTAGATGGGCAGACGATCGCGACGCAGAGCCTGGGGACGTTCAAGCAAAGTAAATACTATGAGATTTCTTATCCGGTGCCGGATGGGCTGGTTCGCGGGAAGAAGAATGTCATGGTGAAGTTCGTGGCCCGGTCGGCGCATACCAGTGTGGGGCCGGTATCGGGGGTGATCAGGATGGTTCGAAACTAGCGGGCGGATAACCGAGCGGAGCGAAGGTCTGAGCAGGTCCGACGAAGCTCGCTATTCCGCAACGGCGACGCTTTGCCAGTAGCTTTCGATGTATTCGCTCGGCGATTTGCCGGTGACGGTCTTGAATACCCGATTAAAATTGGTGATGCTATTGAAGCCGCAGTTATAGGCAACCGTGGCGATGCTTTCGTACTGGCCATCGGTGAGTTGTTTGCAGGCTTCATTGATGCGGACCTTGTTTAGGAAGCTGACAAAGGTGTGGAGCGTATGCTTCTTAAAGTACCGGCAGAAGGCCTGTGGGGTCATGTGCGCCTGACGGGCCACGTCTTCGAGAGAGATCGGTTTGTCAAATTGCTGCATGATATAACTATAGATGGCGCCGATCCGGATGCCTTCGTGTTCGCTGTAGGAGACGGGATGGGAGCGATCCGAGAGGGGTTTCAATTCCTGGAAGGAGCTAAGGAGCTTGAGGAGCTCGATGAAGTGGACGAGCTGGTCGATGCCGGCGGAATGTTCGATGCGGAGCATTTTCTTCGCGATCTCGTCGACATGCCGGGCCGGGACCTTGAATCCGGATTGCTGGTTTTGGAGGAAGGTCTTTACGGTCTTGATCTCCGGCAGTTCGAAAAATGAATCCAGTTGGCCGGTGGCATTAAAGAAGATATTGAGCGTCCGGACTCTTTTCCGGCTGGAGGGCACAAAATAAGAGGGATCGCTTTTAAAAACGTGGGGGAGGTTGACGCCCAACCAATAGATCTCGCCACTGTGGAACGAATACATATTATTCTCTGCGACGAGCGTGCCTTCACCTTGTTGGATCCAGGTCAACTGGATCTCCTGGTGCCGGTGGAGGTGGGGATAAAAATGGGGCAGGACGTCTTTCTGGACGATAACAGTCTTGTCGCGCGGAACAGGGATGGTGAACTGCAATACTTTCATCGGGATGAAATTACGCCATTTGCAGATATTATCAGAGCCGTATTAATATCGAATAAAAACCGGTTAAAATATGGTTGCCCAGGCGCCTTACCTTTGCCGGATGGGAAAAAATGTCATCGTCGTGGGCGGGGGGATCATCGGTCTAAGCAGTGCGTATTATCTACAAAAAGCTGGGCATCAAGTTAGTGTATTGGATAAGTCCGATTTTATGGACAACTGCTCCTATGGGAACTGCGGCTATGTCTGTCCAAGTCATTTCATTCCGCTCGCGACGCCTGGGATCGTCCGGCAGGGGTTGAAATGGATGTTGAATTCGCAAAGTCCGTTCTATGTTCAGCCGCGGCTGAGCCGGTCGCTGTTCGATTGGGGACTGAAATTTGTGAGGAGCGCGACACCTAAGCATGTGGAACGATCGGCTGTCCCTTTACGGGATATTGCTTTGCTTAGTCAGCACGAATATGAAAATGAATGGGGGTCCCTGGGGCATTTTGATTTTGCCTATCAGCACCGGGGTTTGCTGGAGATCTGCCTGACAAAATCAACAGCCGAGCATGCCCGGCATACGGTAGAACGGGCGCATGAACTGGGGCTTGATACCGACTGGCTGGATCATGCGGGGCTTCAGGCCCTGGAACCGCATACGCGGGTCAATGGAGTCGGGGCTATCCTCTTCCGCTGCGATGCGCATCTCTATCCCAACAAACTGATGCAGGGGCTGCTGAAGGTGCTGACGGCGGCGGGAGTGCGGCTGTTGCCGGGTGAGGAGGTGCAGCGGTTCGAGACGGGTAGCAGCGTAGTTCGCCGGGTGGTTACGTCCAGGGGAGGTCATGAGGCAGATGTCGTCGTGCTGGCAACGGGATCATGGAGCCGGGAGATTGCCGCCCTGTTGGGGGTTCGGGTGCCGTTGGTACCGGGGCGGGGTTATTCGGTGACGCTGGAGGATTCGCCGCATCGGGTGAACTATCCGGCGATCCTGGTGGAGGGAAGGGCTGCAATTACCCCAATGGATGGGAACAAAATTCGATTCGGCGGCACGATGGAGATCACAACTATTGCTACCCCTCCCCGTTATGCCCGGGTGCAAGGAATCCTGAATGCGGTGAAACGGTTCTATCCGGATTTCGATGTGCCGATGCCGCCGGTCGAGAAGATCTGGTATGGATACCGGCCATGTTCGGCGGATGGGTTGCCGTATATCGGCCGGATCAGGAAATATTCAAATGTGGTGGTGGCGACGGGTCATTCGATGCTGGGGTTGAGCCTGGGGGCGGGGACGGGTAAGCTGGTGAGTGAGTTGGTTGACGAACGGAAGCCCAGCATGGATCTCTCCCCATTTGCTGTCGAGCGGTTCGGCTGAGGGCCGCCTTCGCGAGGTAACCGAGCGAAGCGAAGTTCGGCGGCCGAAGTGCAATCGTTTCCGTAAATAAAGTCGGGTCTTATGAGTAATCTTTTTAGTTTGCATGGTAAGACGGCGCTGGTGACCGGTTGTAACAAAGGCATCGGGCGGTCGATGACCCTGGCGTTGGCGGATGCGGGGGCGGATATCATCGGCGTGTCTTCTACGATGGCGGCGGGAAGTGAAATAGAGCGGGAGGTAATGTCGATGGGGCGCGGATTTACACCTTATGCGGCTGACCTGACGGATCGGGTGGCGGTGTATGGGTTGATCGCTGCGGTGCGGGCTTCGGGGACGCCGGTGGATATCCTCGTCAACAATGCGGGGATGATCCTTCGGCAGCCGGCGGCGGAGCATTCGGATGAATATTGGGATCGTGTCATGTCGATCAATCTGGATGCGGCGTTCATCCTGGCGCGGGAACTGGGAAGGGAGATGTTGGCGCGACGATCGGGGAAGATTATTTTTACCTGCAGTCTGCTGAGTTTCCAGGGCGGGATCAATGTGCCGGGTTATGCGGCGAGCAAGGGAGCGCTGGGGAGTCTGATCAAAGCGCTGGCGAATGAGTGGGCTTCACAGGGGGTGAATGTGAATGGGATCGCTCCGGGTTACGTCAGTACGGATAACACGGAGGCGTTGCGGAAGGACCCGGTGCGCAGCAAGGCGATCCTGGACAGGATTCCGGCGGGCCGATGGGGGGAACCGGATGACTTTCGGGGGCCGGTGGTCTTTCTGGCGTCGGCGGCTGCGGACTATGTGCATGGGACGATCCTGACCGTGGATGGCGGGTGGATGGGCAGATAATTTTATATTATGGATACACGATTTGGGCATAGCCCGGGAGAGGTGCGGGGGATGACGACGAACGAGTTACGCGCGGCGTTCCTTACGGAACCGCTGATGGAAAAGGACAGCGTGCGGTTGGTATATACACATTATGACCGGGTCGTCATCGGCGGGGCGCAGCCGGTGGGTCAGCGGCTGGCGTTGGAAACGCATCCGGAGTTGAAGGCGGATTTCTTTTTGCAACGTCGGGAGATCGGGATCATCAATGTCGGCGGGAAGGGCAAGGTATATGCAGGAGCTGCGGAATACGAGCTGGACAAGTTGGATTGCCTGTATATCGGCCGGGGGGTGAAACGGGTCGAGTTCAGCAGTCTTCAGCCGAAGCATCCGGCGGCGTTCTATTTGCTGTCTGCTCCGGCTCATGCCGATTACCCGGTGCAGTTGATGCCGGGTCAGGAGGCGGTGCCGGCGGATGTCGGATCTTCGGAGACGTCAAATGCCCGGACTATTTATAAATACATCTACGCGGATGGGATCAAGAGTTGTCAATTGGTGATGGGATTGACGATCCTGAAGACAGGCAGCGTCTGGAATACGATGCCGGCGCATACCCATACCCGGCGGATGGAGGCCTATTTCTATTTTGATATCCCGGAACAGCAGCGGGTCTTTCATTTGATGGGCGAGCCGCAGGAGACACGACATTTGCTGGTGGCCGACGGGCAGGCGGTGATCTCGCCGCCGTGGTCGATCCATGCGGGCTGCGGAACGAGTAATTATGCGTTTATCTGGGGCATGGCGGGGGAGAACTATACCTATACGGATATGGATGCGGTCGCGATCGCTGATCTTAGATAAAACTAATTCGACTTGCCATGACAAATGCTACTATCGGCCGATATCGATGGACGATCTGCGCGCTATTGTTTGCCGCTACGACGATAAACTATATCGACCGGCAGGTGATCGGGTTGCTGAAGCCTACGCTAACGGTTGTATTCGGTTGGGATAATTTCACCTTCGGGAAGATCAACGGTATCTTCCAATTCTTCTACGCTTTTGGCCTGTTGGGATTCGGTTGGCTTATCGACCGGGTGGGCACCAAAATAGGATATTCGATCTCCATTATCATCTGGAGCGTTTTTGCCATGGCGCATGCGCTGGCCCGCAGCACCCTGGGTTTCACGATCGCCCGCTCGGGACTGGGCCTGGGCGAGTCCGGGAATTTCCCGGCCGCGATCAAATCTGTGGCTGAATGGTTTCCCAAAAGAGAAAGGGCTTTAGCTACCGGGATCTTTAACTCCGGGACCAATATCGGGGCGGTAATAGCTTCTATTATGGTGCCTTTGATACTGGGCGCCTTTGGCTGGCAGCTGGCGTTCATTTTCACCGGCTCCCTGGGGTTTATCTGGTTGGTGTTCTGGTGGTTCATCTACGATATCCCTACGCGGAAGAAAAAATTGAGCCGGTCGGAGTTCGATTATATTCACGGCGATGACGAACCGGAGACTGCGGTAGGGACAAAAGTGCCCTGGAGTAAATTATTACGGGTCCGGCAGACCTGGGCGTTTGTATTGGGGAAGTTCCTGACCGATCCGATCTGGTGGTTCTTTCTTTTTTGGCTGCCGGACTATTTTGACAAGACTTTCCATTTGAATGTCAAGCAACCCGGTTGGCCGCTGGCGATCATCTATTCCGCCACCACTATTGGCAGCATCGGGGGCGGATATTTATCCGGGGCCCTGATTAAAAAAGGCTGGCCGGTATATAAGGCGCGGAAGACGGTGATGTTCATTTTCGCCCTGTGTGTGACGCCGATCTTCACGGTGCAGTATTTTCAAAATATGTGGATGATCGTCGCCCTTATCAGCCTGGCTGCGGCAGCACACCAGGCCTGGAGCGCCAATATTTTTACAACGGCCTCCGATATGTTCCCCAAAAAGGCTGTCAGCTCCATCATCGGCATCGGGGGTATGGCCGGATCGCTCGGTGGGATTATTTTTCAGCCGATGGTGGGCGGTATTCTCGACTATTTTACCCGGATAAAAAGTGCGACGCTGGGATATAATTTTATTTTCATGATCTGCGGGGTTTCGTATCTGCTGGCGTGGCTGCTGATGCATCTTTTTGCGCCGAAAATGACGCGGGTGCGGCTGGATTAATGTATTTGGCTGGAGGCGCGGACAACGAGCTCGGTATTGAGCACCCGGGTCTCGAACTTAGTAGTTGGGTGTTTGGCTTCGATCAGCTGGATCAGGAGTTCCATGGCGACCTGGCCCATCTCAAATGCGGGTTGACGGATGCAGGTGAGCGCCGGCTGGAAGATATCCGTCACCGGGGAATTGGTAAAACCGACGATGCCCATTTCATCGGGCACCTTCACCTTCTTTCGCGCGAGAGCGGCCAGGCAACCGGTGGACAGCTTGTCGCTGGCGGTGACGATGGCATCGGGGCGATCCTTCAATGCCAGCAATGCTTCTACCGCCTGTTCGGTCTCGCCTACGATCAGGCCGCCATACCGGCAATATTTTACCAGGTTTTCGTCCAGGGGGATATGATGGTCAGCAAGTGCGGCTTTGTAGCCGGCCAGGCGTTCCTTGGTGATCGACAAGTGCTGGGAGATGGTCAGGTGGGCGATCCGCCGGAAACCGGATTGGATCAGGTGTTCGGTGGCCTGATAGGCGCCGTTGAAATTGTTGGCGATGACCTTATGCGTTGCCATTTCTTCACTGATCCGGTCAAAAAAGACGATGGGCAACCCTTTGTCATGGAGTTTTTTCAGGTGAGTGAGATCGGTAGTCTCGGTGGACAGGGAGACCAGTAGCCCGTCAACAGAGCGGGACGCCAGGTATTGGGTATTGGCGACTTCGCGTTCGAAGGACTCGTGGCTTTGCGAGATGATGACGTAGTAGCCTTTCTTGTATGCGACGGATTCGATGCCGTTAATGACCTGGGAAAAGAAATTGTTGGCGATCTCGCAGACGACGATCCCGATGGAGCGGCTGCGTTTTTCCTTGAGGCTCTGGGCGATTGGGTTTGGGCGGTAGTTGAGTTTCTCCGCATATTCGAGGACGAGTTTTCTTGTTTCTGCGCTGATCTCATAGCTATCCCGGAGCGCTCTGGAGACAGTCGAGGTGGAAAGGCCCAGGGCTTTGGCAATGTCTTTTATCGTTATAGCTTCGAATTTCATGGGAAACCGAATTAAAATTAGTGTATTTTCGGATTCACTAAAACGATTGTATGCTTTCCTATCCGGTTCGAATTGCGCTGATCGCCGCCCTGGGCGGATTCCTGTTTGGTTTTGAGACGGTCGTGATATCGGGGGCGGAGCAGACGTTGGAGCATTTATGGAAACTGAATACGCTTTCCCAGGGGTTCACCGTGGCGTCGAGTTTGTTTGGGACCATTCTCGGGTCATTACTGGCAGGCTTCCCCGCACAGAAATACGGCCGGAAAAAGACCTTGCAGGTAATCGCCATATTCTTTATCGTTGCTGCGCTGGGATGTGCGTTAACCTCGATTTGGGGATTTTTCATTTTTTTCCGGATCATTGGCGGGCTGGCAGTGGGGGCTTCATCCGTTATTGCACCCATGTATATTTCGGAGATTTCCCCCGCCGGTCTTCGGGGTCGTCTGGCGGGTTCCTTCCAGGTTATGATCGTGACGGGAATCGTAGTGGCCTTTCTGACGAACTATCTATTCAATCAATTGCAGCTGGCCGACGCCTGGCGCTGGATGCTGGGGGTCATGGTTGTACCGGCAATTCTTTTCTCGCTGCTGTTATTTGCCATCCCCGAGAGCCCTCGCTGGCTGATCCTGGAAAATAATGAGGAGGCTGCCAAGCCAATCCTGCAACGGCTGGGAGAGCTCAATATCGCCGCCGCCGTCAGTTCCATCCGCGAGTCGGTGAAAGAACACCAGGAGAAGCTGTTCCAGCGCCGGTATTCCAAACCTATTATCTGCGCAATGCTACTGGCTATGTTCAACCAGCTATCCGGTATCAATGCTATTCTATATTATGCGCCGCGGATCTTCCAACTGGCAGGGTATGATAAGAGCCAGTCCTTTTCTCAGTCTATTTTCATTGGTGTGGCGAATCTGTTGTCGACTCTACTGGCGATGACGGTGATTGATAAATTCGGCAGGAAGACGCTCTTGATTATCGGGTCTATCGGCATGATCGTTTTTCTTTCGCTGACGGCCGGAGCATTTAGCGGGGATATTTCGGGCAACAGTCATTTACTCCTCTACCTGGTTGGCTTCATTGTCTTCTTTGCCTTTTCGCAGGGGGCGGTTATCTGGGTCTTTATCTCGGAGATCTTCCCAAATTCCGTGCGCTCGAAGGGCGGCTCGCTCGGCAGTACCACACACTGGGTCATGGCGGCGATCATTACGACGGTAGTCCCTTCTATCCTGGAATTGTCAAATGGAGACGTGAACAGGCAGGGCGGTTTCTGGTCATTTATTTTTTTCGCCGTGATGATGCTCCTGCAATTGATCTTTATCTGGCGGGTGATGCCGGAGACGAAGGGTAAGTCGCTGGAGCAGATACAAAAAGATCTGGGAATTGCTTAACTATGATACCCACGCTGACCATCGGATTATTTGGCATCGGCCTCGATGCGTACTGGGATCAGTTTGCCGGATTGAAGGAGCGTCTGGAGGGCTACCTTCAGGAGGTCCATGACCGGCTGGCGGTTTTGAATCCGAATATTGTCAATGCAGGGGTGGTCGATAGCGTGGAGAAGGCTTTTGGTGCCGGCAGTCTGTTTAGACGCAGTGAAGTGGATCTGATCTTTCTCTATGTTTCCACTTATGCACTGTCTTCTACGGTATTGCCGGTTGTGCAGCAGACAAAGGTTCCGGTTATCATCTTGAATTTGTCTCCTGAGGCGGCTATTGATTATGATTCGTTCAATGCCATGACCGATCGCACGCGGATGACAGGCGAATGGCTGGCGTTTTGTTCACCTTGTCCGGTTCCGGAGATTGCGAACGTCTTCCGGCGGGTGGGTATCCGGTACCATTCGATAACGGGGATGCTGCGGAAGGACCCGGTGGTGGAGCGGGAGATTGCGGAGTGGGTAGCGGCGGCGAAGGTCAGGCATGCCATGTCCTTCAACCGGCTGGGTTGTATGGGACATTATTATAGCGGGATGCTGGATATCTATACCGATCTGACGCAGCAGTATGCGGCTTTCGGCGGTCATATCGAGCTGATTGAAGTGGAAGAGCTGGCCGTCCGGCGGCAGCGGGTGAGTCGGGTGGAGGTGGCTGAACGGGTAGCCCTGTTTTTTAGTGCGTTTGATGTTCAGCCGGAATGTCCGGTGGTGGAGCTGGAAAAGGCAGCAATAACGTCGGTGGCGCTGGACCGGCTGGTTAGCGATTATCAATTGGGATCACTGGCTTATTATTATAAAGGGACGGGTAATCCTGAAAATGAGGAAGCGATCAGTTCGATCATCCTGGGTAGTTCATTATTAACAGCCCGCGGCGTTCCCGTGGCGGGTGAGTACGAGATCAAGAATGCGCAGGCGATGAAGATCATGGATTGTCTGGGGGCAGGTGGATCGTTCACGGAATATTATGCGATGGATTTTTCCGACGACGTGGTGCTTATGGGACATGATGGGCCGGGTCATATCGCGATTGCGGAAGGAAAGACGAAGGTGCGGCCGCTCGGGGTTTATCACGGTAAGGTAGGCAGCGGGCTTTCAGTGGAGATGTCGGTGAGGAACGGGCCGGTTACGCTGTTGTCGGTTGTGGAGCGATCCGGCTTATTGGTTCCGGAGCGACCCGGCGGCGGCCTGTTTTTGCTGGTCGCGGAGGGCGAGTCGGTGCCCGGGCCGATCCTGCAGATCGGGAACACCAATAGCCGGTATCGGTTCCCGATAGGTGTGAGGGAATTTGTCAACCGCTGGAACAATTATGGTCCGGCTCATCACTGTGCGGTTGGGGTCGGTCATATCGCATCCGTAATTGAAAAACTGGGTTCGTTACTGGAGATCGAGGTCGTGAAAATCTAGGTTATGAAACAAATATGTATTGCTTTTCTGATGCTGGCGGCGACGGTGACTCCTGCGGCTTTCGCGACGGCGCAGGCGATGGATGACCCGACGCTCGCGTCGGCGGTGGAGGCGTTCCGGAAGGCGTTGATCGATCCGGATAAGGCGACGCTGGATAAGTTGACGATGGATGAGTTGTCGTATGGGCACTCGAGCGGGCTGATCCAGGATAAGGCGGCTTTTGAGGAGGCGTTGTTGTCGGGGGCGTCGGATTTCGTATCGATCGAATTGAGTGATCAGACGTTGAAGGTGGTGGGGAATACGGCCTGGGTGCGGCATAAATTGTCGGCGGTAACGAACGATGGCGGGAAGCCTGGTGAGGCGCATTTGTCGGTGCTGCTGATCTGGATGAAGCAGAAGGGGCAGTGGAGGTTGCTGGCGAGGCAGGCGGTGAAGATCGTTTCACAATAGCCACTACATGAGCCAAAAGTGCAAATATGAGTCAACAGTTAATCTTACAAACCTGAAGTCAGTTTCATTCCGATCGCAAATTGTCTGCTGGATTGGCCCTGGCGGCCTTTACAGAAATAAAAAAGACTGTTGCCAACGCTAATATTGCCATAGATCCCGAAGCCTCGGCAAAAACCCGCCAGCTTAGCGGAACACGGTAAGCATATTTATTCAACCAGCTATGCATGGCCCAGGCGGAAACCGGAATCGCCACGAGCAAAGACAAGGTCACAGGCTTTAAAAAATCAAAGGAAAGGGCAGTGGCAATACCTTTCACCGACGCCCCCAGCACTTTGCGGATGCCTATCTCCTTTGTCCCCTGCTGCGCTGAGAAGGTCGCCAAGGCAAACAGACCGAGACAGGCGAGAATGACGGTGATTGCGCTGAAGACGCCCATCAGGTTGGCCAGCCTCGCTTCTGCTTTATATTGGCTGTCGTAAGCGTCGTCCAAAAAATCATAGGAAAACTCTGATGTTTTATCGAATGAGCCATAAATCTGCCCGATTCTCCGAAGCGTCGCCGCAACATTAGTGTGCGGCCAAAGCCTTACAAACAATACGTTATTTTGTAAGCCGAAAGCCGCTGTATCAACTCCTGTAAAAAGCTCTATCGGTTGAATTTCCCTCGCCAATGACACGTAATTGAAATCCTTCAATACTCCGCCGACATGATAGTCTTCATTCACTGCCTGTCCGGTAGCCCTTCCGGAAAAGCCGATCTCAGCTACAGCCACTTCATTCAGAATGGGGTGACGGCCGTCCATCACCGCGGCGATCGACGCCGGTCTTTCTTTCCATTTCAAACCCATTAAGGGTATAAAGCCGGTATCCACAAACATATAACTTATGAGAATTTGATGCCCTGGCTTCTTTGTGTTAACGATTTGGTTGCTTATTCCTTTATAAACAGCAATATTGGCCGTCGCCGTCCTTTCCACCGAGGGAATGGCAGTAACTTCCTGTTTAAATGCCTGGTATGACGTCAGAGTTTTTTCACAGCCGATCATCACAACATTGTTGCGATCCACACCGGTGTCCGCGTGCTGCATATACCTGAACTGCCTTACTATAAAGACACTGCATATGACCAGTGCGATGGAGATAGAGAATTGCAACACTGTCAAGCCTTCTCTCACGACCGCACCACTGCGGTGATGACTCAGCCGGCCGTACAGCACTACGACCGGATTATAAGCTGATAAGACGATCGACGGATAGCCGCCGGCAACAAGGATCGTTATTAACGATAACCCAAAAAAAGAAAACAGAACGCTAGGCATCTGCAAAAAAGTAGCGTCGATATTCAAACCGATCATCTCAAAGAACCTATGGTGAAATATTAGAAATATCAGTATCCCTATGAAAAATGCCATTAGCGCAGAAAGAGCCGATTCAACATAAAACTGAGCAGCAATGCTTTTCCGGTCAGCACCAATCGCCTTCCGAACGCCTACTTCGCGGGCCCGCGTGACTGCCCTGGCGGTTGCCAGGCTAACATAGTTGATTAGTGCCAGCAAAAGGATGAGGCCTGCGACTAAACTAAATACGCTCAGATATCGCGTATTGCCGGGGTTGCCGACAGGAGTACCCGATAAATGATTACCGGTCAACAGGGCAAGCTTGTAAACAGCGCCGCCGCCCATTCCCGACTTATTCATTGCGGCCAAACTGGTTGCGGTCGCTGCGACATTATTTGCGGAACCTGCATTCCTTAATTTCAGCAGTGTAAGAAAGTTGCCGAAGCCAAACCAATTCCACGCTAACTGGGCGGAGTCTTCCGTGTGAGCGATCAGCGACAAAGGTGCGGCAAATGAAAAGAGAATAGTCGAATTTGAAGGAGGATCGGCACAAACACCCGTCACTTTCAACAATACCCGGTTATCATACAATAGCGATCGCCCAATAGGATCCTGCCCCCCAAAATATTTTTTTGCAGCCGACCGTGACAACACTATGTTATTGGGTCCGGACAGCACCGTCGATGCATCACCCCTGATCAAGTCAAAACTGAAAAAACGAAAGAAATTGCTGTCGGCAAGGATAAAATTACCTGTTTCTGTGTAATGAACCGTAGGATCTGACGGCAAAGACAGAGCAATCTTGGAGTATAGCACATGTATTCTCATGAAACTTTCCACCTGCGGATTTGCCTGCTGCATCATTGGAGCATTCACGTGGTTCATAAATACCGCGGTGAGCGGTTGGCCCATGGATTTTGCAATACCTTCCAACAAGAAAATCCGCTGCGCATCTCGATGAAAACGATCATACGAATGCTCATGCACCACATAAAGCAGGATAGTCATGCAAACAGCCAATCCGACAGCCAGCCCACCGATATTGATGCCGCTGTAGAGTTTATTACGGAAAAGATTCCGAACACCGATACGCAGATAGTTGAGGATCATAAGAGTAAATAAGTTTATATCTTTGACTACTCAAGTTTTATAGGCCACTATTTGAAATATACTACTTATTCTGGTACTGGCGAGCCAGGAGGTAAAGGTTGCGCCGGTGGCGCAGTAGCTTCTGCCGTCGGTGTCGGATGGATTAGGCGAACTCATTTCCCTTATGCAAAAGCCGCCTGCCGGGTCTTTGGCAGCTTAAAATGTCGGATCTTTGACCGCTTGACCTTCCGTTCGGCATGCCAAAGTTCATAATTCGTTTGCAGGTTGGTCCAAAAAGTGGCGCTATTGCCAAATGCGGCGGAAAGTTTGACCGCCATTTCGGGGCTGATTCCCGCACGGCCATTGACAACCGCAGAGACATTGGCCCTGGTCATCCCCAGCCCCTTTGCAAGGTCGGTAATGGTCAAACTGCGGTCATTCATGAACAACTCCCGCAAAACAGTCCCCGGATGAGAGGGGGGTAAGGCTCTTTTCAGCATAATATTTCCTCCTATTTAGTGATAATCTACATAATCGACATCAAAAATATCACCTTATCAAGGGCGTCCAGAATCAAGGCAATCTTCGCCAGATACTCCGCAGGAAGCTTGGAACCATTCCCTTTTTTTCAAAGAACAGGCGCAACCCTTTGTGAGTAATTGTCTGTAACATTCAACGGCAAGCATTTAGGTGTATTGCGTATCGATATACTATACAGACAAAAATAGTACTTTTTGTTATATCAAAAGATTTTCTTCGTCCAGTTGAGCTAAAGATGTTAGTAATTACGTTGGGAAAACGACCATGACCCTACATGATTGGGTTACGGAGATTACCCCTTACATTTATGTCGTTAGAGATTGCAGATGTGGTTGGAAACTGCGAATGTCGTCGGAGATTACGGATGTTCGTTGGTGGTTAATTGTACTTGTTTGTCGTACTTGCTTGCGGTCATATTGAAAAAATCGGTTCATTCATGCAAACTCTATTCGGCATTTTTTTTCATTTTATCGGCGGGGCAGCTTCGGGCAGTTTCTATATCCCCTTCAAAAAAGTTCGGGGGTGGGCATGGGAGAGTTATTGGATCGTCGGCGGCCTGTTCTCGTGGCTGATCGTTCCGCCGCTGGCGGCATGGCTGACGGTGCCGCATTTTACGGAGATCATCGCGCAGGCATCGGCTACGACGTTTGGGTGGACTTTCTTCTGGGGGTTATTGTGGGGGGTAGGAGGGTTGTTGTATGGGTTGGGGGTGCGGTATCTGGGGATGTCGCTTGGGAATTCGGTGTTGCTGGGATTTACGTCTGCATTCGGGGCGCTGGTGCCGGCTATCTACTACAATTTTGTCCCGACGCCTGGGAAGACTTCGTTCCATGACCTGCTGTCGTCGGGTTGGGGGCGGATCGTACTGGCGGGCGTGGTGCTGTGTCTCGCGGGCATCTATGTCTGCGGGCGGGCGGGGGTGCTAAAGGAAAGGGAATTGCCGGAAGAGAAGAAAAAGGAGAGTATCCAGGAATTCCACCTGGTGAAGGGGCTTATCATTTGTACGGTTTCGGGCATTCTCAGCGCGTGCTTCAATTATGGTATCGAGGCGGGTAGTCCGATGGCGGCAACGGCAAATCAACTTTGGCACCAGGCCCATCCGGACGTCAGCACGAAGTTCCTATATCAAAATAACGTTACGTATATCGTTCTGCTCTGGGGAGGGCTGACGACCAATTTCGTTTGGTGTATGGTCCTGAATGCCCGAAACAGGACATTTGGCGACTATACGAACCGGAAGGCTCCGTTGGCGAATAACTATTTCTTCTCTGCACTGGCCGGAACGACATGGTTCCTCCAGTTCTTTTTCTATGGCATGGGTGAGAGCCGGCTCGGGAACGGGGCAAGCTCATGGATCCTGCATATGGCGTTCATTATCCTCGTGGCGAACCTTTGGGGATTTGCCTTGAAGGAATGGAAAGGGGTCAGCCCGCGTACCCGCGTGACGATCATGTCGGGTATCATCGTAATTTTGTTGTCGGTGATGCTGGTCGGATATGGGAATTCTTTAAAGTAAAGCTTGTGGATATGTCTGTTACAGCAAAAACATTCAAGCATGTCAGTTATCTCTGGGACGAGAAAACGGCGGCGTCGATGGAGGGGGACGAGGTGGCGCTGCTGATCTACCGCTCTAATCTCCTGGGCGCGGATCTCCGGCTGACCAACTATGGCGGCGGGAATACCTCCTGTAAGGCGATGGCTAATGACCCGTTGTCAGGCCGGGAGACGGAGGTGATGTGGGTGAAAGGTTCGGGCGGCGACCTCGGGACGCTGAAGCGCGGCGGTCTGGCGGCGTTGTATATGGATCGGCTCCTGAGTCTGAAAAAAATCTACCGGGGGATCGAATTCGAAGATGAAATGGTGGAGTTGTTCAATCACTGTATCTACGATCTGAATTCCAAGGCGCCATCCATCGATACTCCGCTCCATGGTTTCCTGCCGTTTGCACATATCGACCACCTGCATCCCGATGCGGCGATCGCCATTGCGGCGGCTAAAGACGGCAGGAAGATAACGCACGAACTATTTGGCGGCAAGGTAGGTTGGGTAGAATGGCAGCGGCCGGGGTTCGATCTTGGGTTGAAATTGAGGGCTTGTCTTGATGAAAACCCCGGTATCCGCGGGATCATGCTGGGATCACACGGCCTTTTTACCTGGGGGGATACGGCATACGAGAGTTATGTCAATACATTAGAGGTGATCGAGCGCTGTGCGCAGTATCTGGAGGATCACATTGGGAAAAAGGGACCGGTCTTTGGAGGATCGCGTTTGAAGGCGCTACCTGCGGCGGATCGCCTTATGCGGGCAGCTGAGCTGGCGCCGGTGCTGCGCGGGCTCTGTTCGTCACGGAATCGAATGGTGGGTCATTTCACGGATGACGAACGGGTGCTGGAGTTCATCAATTCCAATGATCTGGCGAGACTGGCACCGATGGGCACGAGTTGCCCCGACCATTTCCTCCGGACCAAGATCAGTCCGCTTGTGCTGGACTTATCGGTAGGCGAGGACCCTGACGAGACGGGCGCCATCAAAGAAAAGCTGGCGCCGCAGTTCGAACGCTACCGGGAGATGTACGCACATTATTACGAAAGCTGTAAGCATCCCAACAGTCCGGCGATGCGCGACCCCAACCCGGTAGTTATCCTTTATCCGGGGGTCGGGATGTTCACCTTCTCCAAGGACGCGCCAACCGCCCGGGTGGCGGCGGAGTTCTATGTCAACGCCATCAATGTGATGAGGGGGGCCGAGGCTGTTTCGTCTTATACGTCATTGCCCAGACAGGAGGCCTTCAATATCGAATACTGGTTACTGGAAGAAGCCAAATTGCAGCGGATGCCGAAGCCGAAGGCGTTGTCGGGCCGGATAGCGCTGGTGACGGGGAGTGCGGGCGGGATTGGAAAGGCCATCGCGAAAAAGTTTGCGGACGAAGGGGCTTGCGTGGTGATCAATGACAACGATGAGCGGCGGCTGGATGCGGCGAGGGCAGATTTTCTGCGGCAATATGGGAAGGACGTCTTTATAGGCGAAGTGCTGGATGTAACAAAGGCGGAGACGATCCGGGGGGTATTCCGGGCTGCGGCGCTTGCGTTTGGCGGGATCGACATCGTTGTCAACTGCGCCGGGTTGTCCATTTCCAAACCGCTCCGGGACCATACGGAAAAGGACTGGGACCTGTTGTATGACGTGCTGGTCAAGGGGCAGTTCCTGGTGACCCAGGCGGGGGTGGAGGTGATGCGCAAGCAGGGGACCGGCGGCGATGTTCTGAACATCGTGAGTAAGAATGCGTTGGTCTCCGGGCCCAATAACGCGGGTTATGGGTCTGCGAAGGCGGCGCAGCTTCATCTGAGCCGCCTGAATGCTGCCGAGCTGGGGGCCGATCATATCCGGGTGAACGTCGTCAATCCCGATGCGGTTATTGCTGACAGTAAGATCTGGGAGGGCGCCTGGGCCGAGGGGCGCGCCAAGGCCTATGGGGTGGCGGTCTCCGACTTGCCGGCCTTCTATGCCAAGCGTACGCTGCTGAATGAGATCATCCTGCCGGAAGATATTGCCAACGCCTGTTTTGCGTTTGTTGGTGGGCTGTTGAACAAGTCGACCGGAAACGTGCTGAATGTCGACGGCGGGGTGGCGATTGCATTTGTACGTTAAAAAGAATGATATGCGGGTCGCTTTTGTCATGCAGCTGCATGAGGGCTGTGAAGAAGAATACCGGCGGCGCCATGCGGCGATCTGGCCTGAGCTGACTGCCTTATTGCGGGAAACCGGCATCAGGGATTATTCGATATTTCTGGAGGAGAAGAGTCTGAAACTGTTCGCCATCCTGCAGATCGATGACCCTGCAAGGCTGGACAGCCTCGCGACTCAGCCGGTTATGCGGCAGTGGTGGGAATATATGAAGGATCTGATGGATACCAACGCGGATGGGTCGCCGGTGGTGGTACCGCTGAACGAGATGTTCTTTTTGGCTTAATTGAATTTGTCTATGCAAATTGAAAACAATAACATCGGGGCACATAACGACAGCCTGCTGGCGGAGCACCGCCGGAAGCTGGAATTCGTGAAGGAGACGGCAAAGAGATCGGATGAAGTGGTGCGGAAGCTGATCGAATTCGAGGTGGCGATCCCCAGTTGGGCGTTGGGGACGGGAGGCACCCGTTTTGGGCGCTTTTCCG
>DATMLR010000576.1:0-5372 GCA_035570015.1 Puia sp. | reverse complement strand
ATGGTTGTCTTTACCACCTTATTAATGCTGCTGCCGGCTTCTTCCAAAATCGTCTTGATGTTTTGAAAAGATTGTCTGGTCTGATCTTCAAAGCTATCACTAACCACCTTCCCGGAATGGAGGTCCAGGCCGGGGGTGCCGGATACGAAGATGAGTTTTTCGGTTATTACTGCTTGTGGAAAGGCCTGACTCATGCGGGGGACCTTTGGCGTATTGAAGTTTTGACTTTCTCTCATATGGTGAATTTTAAAAAAGCAATAGTCCGATGACGGTCTTCCCGGGCAAGTCACTAATGGACCTTATGTGCCCTCTGTTCTTTTGTCCGGAGCGACCGGATATGTGTCACCTTGATTTTCGACCCTGCCTGCCACAGATCGTAATTCCGCTGCAGGTTTAACCAGAGCTCGGGGGTGGTATTAAAGGCTTTGCCTAGCCTTAAGGCCATTTCAGCGCTCACGCCCATATGGCCATTGACCAGTTGGGAAACTGTTTTCCGGGCAACGCCCAGGTTATCTGCAAGGGCAGTTACGCTGATTGTGAGCGGATCGAGGTACATTTCCTTTAGAATTTCCCCCGGATGAACAGGGGGCATTTTTTGTTGTAGCATTTGCAAGTATATTAATGATAATCAAGGTAATCTACCAGGTGAGCATTCCCATTTTCAAATCTAAAAATAATCCTATAGTTACCTGTGACGGTTACTGACCAATATCCCTTCAAGTCGCCTTTTAAAGGATGCAGGCCAGCTCCGGGATAGCTTAAATCCTCTACTTTTTCCGCGCCATGCAACAGTATAAGGATATTCCTGATCTTTTTGACTTGCTCTGCCGGCAGCCTCGATGCATCGTTCTTCGTCCATAGGAGTTTCAGGCCCTTATGTTGTATGCTGGCAATCATATACAAATGTAACCTATTACGTTACAAGTTACAACTATTTTTCGGATCATACCACTCTCCAGGTGGAATTTCCAGCGGCATCACATGATCCCCAACCGTTCGCGAAGCGAATCGCGGTAGGTGCTGCCAACAGGGATCTTTTCACCATTGACAATTAGCTGATGAACTTCGATCATGCTGATATGGCGGATGCCCACCACGTAGGATTTATGTACCCGTATAAAATCCGCCGCCGGAACAAGGTCAAAAATGTCACCCATATTTTCACGGATGAGTATATTTCCATCTTTCAGGTGAACGGTAATGTAATTGCCGTTCTTTTCCAGGTATAGTATCTCGCTGACTTTAACGCGGTGGGTCTGCGGTCCGCTTTTGATCAACACCGCCGCGTCTTCAGCCATTCCGGAATTGCCCGACAATGCCGCCGCCGCTTTATTGATGGCCAGAAGGAAGCGCTCGAAAGTCACCGGCTTCAGCAAATAGTCCAGTGCGTTCAGCTCGTAACTTTCCACCGCGTATTGGCTGTAGGCGGTGGTGAAAATGATCAGGGGTCGCGGCGACAAGGTTTGCAGGAGTTGAATTCCGCTGTTATCAGGCATGTTGATGTCGAGGAAGATCAGGTCGACCTTTTCGCGGTTCAGAAACCCGATCGCTTTGAGTGGTTCGCGAAAGGTAGCCTTGAGGGTGGCTAAACTGATCTTTTGGCAATACCGCTCTATCACCTCCAGGGCCTTCGGCTCGTCATCGATGGCTATGCAGGTCATCACGACAGATCGATTTCGAGTGTAATCCTAAATTTCCCCGCTTCACGATCGATGACCAGCCGGTGTTTACCTGGGTAAAGCAGCGCTAGCCTTCGTTTTACATTTTCCAACCCAATGCCGCTGATTTCCATGTCCATTTTTTTGATCAAGCTGTAATCCGTGTTCACGCAGGTAAAGGTCAGTTTTTGACCCGAAACCGCCATGGTGATTCCTATTTCCGCCCTTTGCCCAATAGCGACGCCGTATTTGAAGGCATTTTCCACGAAGGGGATAAACAACATAGGTGCAATCCTGATGTCCGCGAGCCCCCCGGGATGATCAAGGGAAACGATCACTTCGTCGTCGGCATAACGCAGTTTGTTGAGGGTAATGCATTCTTCGAGGTAAGTGATTTCCTTGCTCAGGGGAACACTTTCCTCATTGCTGTCATACAGCATATAGCGCATCATCCCGGAAAGTTTTGAAATGCCGTCGGCCAGCTCGTCGTTTCCCTTGCCTTGCGCTATCGAGAACAGGTTGTTGAGCGTATTGAACAGGAAATGCGGATTGATCTGCGATTTAAGGAACTTGATCTCGGTACTCAACTGGTTCGCCTGCAGTTGGGTTTGGATGAGTTCGCTTTTAGACCATGCCTTCAGAAAGAAATAGGCGATAGCTATACCCTCTATGACGAGGAAAGCTAGCAGGATGACCGGCTGTATGTGCCGCCAGTCACTGACCATGAAGCTGACGGCATCGGGATGAGGGGGATTGTCGGGACGAATCACCGGTAATCGTAATTCGGTGTCATGTTTAAAAGTCGAAAAGCCAGGCAGCGGTTTGGGCGGTTCGGAGATTGGGTTCGCCTGCTCGAAGAGGGGGCCCACGATAAAGTAATTCGCACCAAATACCATCGCGAGCCATCCGGCGCCCAGGGCTAGCCGGACTATGCCCTTTTTATACCGGATAACTTTCGGAAATACCCAAAATACATTGCCATAAAAAAGCGCCGCCAGAAAAACCAGGATAATATACACATAGGCTGAGATGGGTTTTTGTTCATACTGATCTCCGGCAAATCTGGCAAAAGAACGGGCCTTGAACAATACATGAATATGCGAGCTGTTCAATGAAGTAAGCACGTAGAAAACACCTGCCCAGAACACTAGGTGAAGCACTATTTCTATCCAAAGTCTTTTTTTGGCTGCCATACTCGCAAAGGTAAAATATCGGAGCGACCGTCAAAAAAACAGGTGAGTAACAGGCAGGATTGATGGTCAAACACGGCGTTTTTGAAATCCAGGATAACAAATAACCGGAATTCAGGTCTGCGGGGCGCTGATTCATACCAATGTTTTCGGGGAGCGGCAAGCCGGGAATAGTATTGTATAAAAATAGCAAGAGCCATGAAAAAGCATTTCCCACTGGTCGTCGGTTTACTGGCGGCATTTATCAGCGCTGAAGCGCAAAAACCCGATACAGCCTGGTTGATGGTGCATTATAAATTTAGCCATGTAATGGACACAACGAACCGGGCGCATCCTTACACGGAAAATACGGTATTGTTTGTAGGCAAAACTGCGAGCGCCTACAGAAGTTATGACGGGCTGGTAGCCGATCAACAATTCAAAAAGGCATGGGCCGCAGCCGTTGCCAGCAGCCCGGATGGTCAACCGAGGATCAACCGGATGGGAAGAGGTTCGCGCACCCAATATTTTCAGTATCCGGGTGAGCAGAAATTGCTCACCAAAGATTACGTGATGGTTAACGCCTACCTGATCGAGGGAGCCATGCCCTCCATCGACTGGAAGATCGGCGGCGACACGGCAACTTTCGGCGGACTGCATTGCCAGAAGGCCACGGGTCATTTTAAGGGACGGGATTATATTGTTTGGTTTGCTCCCGATGTACCGGTGCATAGCGGCCCCTGGAAATTGAACGGGCTGCCCGGTCTGATTGTAGACGCCCGTGATTCGAAAAACGACGTTGTTTTTGCCTTTGACGGGGTGGAGAAAACCTTTCAGTCGTCGCCCGACGTCCAGTCGGCGGACGGCAGTACAGATGATAAGGATTTGCCGCCAATATTGAAGGGGTTGAACGACAATCCGAATGTGATCCAGCCGCCGGCCTCGGCGATCAGGACCACACAAAAGGAGTTCGATAAGCTGCGGATGGCCATGGAGAAAGATCCTGCTGCCTTCGCCCAAGCCATTAATGCGGCCAACAGTCAGGGCGACGGCCCCAAACAGGATCATCTCATGGTCAAAGCTGGCCCGAAGGGCACCGGCCCTGTACTCAATAACCCCATTGAATTGCCCGAAAAATGAGGAGCGGGTATGTAAAGGTTCCTGGCCTGGTGGTTATCGCCTTATTGCTTTCCATGGCCGGTTTTGCGCAAACGCTAAAGGGTATGGTGAAGGACAGCACCGGGAAGGCTGTCCCCTATGCCAGTGTCAACCTGAGAGATTCCGTTACCAGGCGGATTATCGCCTATGCCGTTACGGATGCCGGCGGCGTTTATCATTTACAGATACCCCTCGATACGCCCTTAAACGGACTGATAATCGAAGTGACAAGTATCGGATATAAAACGCAGAGCCGTTTAATAGCCGACCCGCACCTTCCCTATGACTTTACATTGAGCATTTCGGCAAACCAGCTACAGACGATCGAGATCAAGAGCCGCCGGCCTGTATTGCGAACGCACGGCGACACGTTAGGTTACAGGGTGTCTGATTTCGCTAATGCACAGGATATGACGATCGGTGATGTGCTAAAGAAGCTGCCGGGCATCACGGTCGGTTCCGACGGAACGATCAGTTATAATGGCAAACCCATCTCCAACCTGTATATCAACGGTGATAACCTGCTGGATGATAAGTATAACATCGCCACTTCGACTATTCCGCAAAACGTCGTGGAGCAGGTTCAGGTCCTGCAAAATGATCAACCTGTTAAAGTGTTGAGAAATAAGGTGATGAGCGACGATGTGGCCCTCAACCTGACCATAAAAAAAGGGGCGAAAATGCAAATGCTGGGACGAGAGACCGTAGGTGGGGGGTTGCCGGCCAATTACGACGTCGACCTGAATGCGATGATGTTTAAGGACGATTACAAGGCCATCAATTACCTGAAAGGCAACAATACGGGATACGACCTGCAACAAGAACTGGTTGCCCATAATGCAAGTAATTACGAGCAGCAGATTGACAATGTTATGCCGGCCGCGTTGCTGTCACTGGGTACGGTAAACAACCCCGACTTGATGCGGAGCCGGTATTTGTTCAATCAGTCCGGGCTTCTCAACCTCAATAACCTAGCCAAATTACACAACAACGTACAGGTGAGGTTAAACGCCTGGTATTTCCATGACGACCAGCGGCAGGATTACAGCCAGCAAAGCACCATCTTTTTACCCGGCGATACCGTCCGGTATGAGGAGACCCAGCACAACCGCTATCGGCCAAATATCCTGCACACCCAATTTACGCTGAACATCAACAGGGACAAATATTACCTTAATGATGCCCTATCGCTGGATGATAGCCGCTCGAACTATGATTCGTACCTGAACACCAACGGCGCCACCGTGGAACAGGTACTCCATGATAACTCCCTGAGCTTCTCCAATGAATTCAACCTGATGAAATCCTTAAAATCCAACAACATCATCCAGGCCTATTCCTATATCAGCCATTCGGCCGAACCGGAAAACAGGACCATAGGCCCCAA
>DATMLR010000575.1:0-12748 GCA_035570015.1 Puia sp. | reverse complement strand
CTGCGGCCGGTGGACGGCTTCTGCGCCGAGGGCGGCGCTGCGGCGACGCTGGTGCTGACCATCTTTCTCAAGGTGCCGGTCAGCACGACGCACACGATCACCGGTGCGATCGTCGGTGTAGGCGCTACGAAACGGATGTCGGCGGTGCGATGGGGGGTGACTATCAACCTGGTCTGGGCCTGGATCCTGACCATACCGGTCAGTGCCGGGCTGGCGGCGATCGTCTACTGGGTGATCTGGCATTAGGATGGCATTAGAAGTTGCGGGAGGTTAGGATGGCACGGATTTTAGGGTTAAATTGCGGGACGATCGATAACGGATGAACCGAAAGATACATAAGGGCTTATTCTACGCCATGCTATTATGCGTGTATGCGGCCTTTTTTTCCGTTGAGTCCTTTTACAATTTCGAAGGACAACCGCGGGGCAAGGAAGATAATCGTTATTCGGTTGTCAAAAACACTCCCCTTCATTCGGCTGCTATCTGCCGATTCCGCCTGAACAAACGGTATCATCCCGAAGTGATCCCGCCCTGTCCCATCGTTTCGCCTGAAGGGCCGCGGTGGTGTCTGATACCGGTGCGGCTTGGCTCGCCCGGCGATCGTCCGTTGCCCGCTATTGCTATCATCCACTATTCGTTGCGAGGGCCTCCTGCTGCTGCCTAAGACAAACGCAACCGTTCCTTTATTTTTTAAACTTTAGATTATTCTATATGGTCTCTTTCTGTTGCAGAAAGTTGTTATGGACAGGTTGTATCCTGTTTATGTGGCCTTCCATTTCTCTTCCCGGCCAGACGGTTACACCTGCAACCTATTCGCTTCCAATCCTGATCGCCTCAGGGCAGCGGTATTTACCGGTGTTAAAGCAGAAGAAGGCGCTGGTGGATGCCGCCAAAGCGGGCATCCGGGATGCGAGAGACGCCTATCTCCCATCCTCTTACCTCGGCGACGAAGTACTTGTAGGGTCTGACAATGCGTTGCCGGGGTCCTACTATTCCTTTGGGCTTATTCCTTCGGTTTCGAGCGGCATCAACGCCGCGAACAATTCCCAGGCAGCAGGAGGCAATATGGCCTTTTTATTCAACGAATATGACCTGGTAACCTTCGGGCTGAAGCGGGCTACTGTCCGTCGGGCCGAGGCCGGCGAACGCGTTAGCCAGGCCGATCTCGACCGGGAGCTATATATGATGAAATGGGAGATCACCCGGCTATATCTCAACATTCGAAAAAGCCAGCTTCAGCTGGGTATCGATTCCGAAAACGTCAACCGTTATAATGAGCTCTACACCGTCATCCAGGCGGTCACGCGCGCAGGCATTAAGCCGGGAGCCGATTCGGCTCTCGCGATGGCAGAGCTCTCGAGCGCACGGACCAGCTACAACAACATGTTTGGTATGGGTCGCCAGCTATATGAAGAGTTGAGTTACTATACAGGTCTTCCTTCGGGCGGAATTATCGTCGATACGTCCCGGATCCGCGACAATCTTGGCGCCAAACGCATAAACGGTCTCAGCCTGGACCTGTCAGGACCGGACAGCAACCGCGTCCCAAACCCGTTGACCGATTATTTTGTCCGCGAGGAGGAGCTTTACCGGGAGACCGAGGACCTGGTTAAGAAAAGCTATCTTCCGCGCATTATGCTGACGGGCATCACCTGGGCGCGGGGATCGAGTATCGACTACCAGGGAAAATATAGCGCGGTGACCGATGGGTGGGGCTATCAGCGATACAACTACCTTGCAGGACTAACGGTCACCTATAATCTATTTAACCCGGTCCACCGCCGCGACAAGGAGGCCATCGCCCGCAACGAAACGGCAGCCAGCGACTATGGGCTGCAGCAGGAACAAGCGGAACTGCAGGAGGTCGGGAACAAGGCAGACCAGGGGATACTGACATCGGTGAGGAACCTGGCGGAATTGCCGATCCAGATCGCCGCCGCACAGGACGCTTTTAACCAGAAGACAGCCCAATACAAGGCGGGCATCATCAACTTCGTGGACGTAGAGGAAGCTTCGTTTATCCTTTATCGCGCGCAATCCGATTACGTCACAGCGATCAGCGATTGGCTGTCCTACAACCTGGATAAGGCTGCCGCTAACGGCAACCTCGATCTTTTCATTCAAACGATTCAATAGCTCATTCATGATACCTCTCGCGTTAAGACGGCCCATCACGATCATTGTGATCTACCTGGGCCTGATGTTATTCTCTATCGTGGCGCTGAAGACTATCCCAATCGATATTTTCCCGAAGCTCAATGCACCGACGATCTATGTGATCGAACAGTATGGCGGCATGTCGGCGCAGCAAATGGAAGGCTTCTTCGCTACGCGGATGGCCGATCAGTTCCTTTATATCAATGGCATTAAAAATATCGAAAGCAAGAACATTCAGGGGTTGACGATGTTGAAACTCAACTTCTATGAAGGCACGGATATGGGTGAGGCCTCTGCCCAGGTGGCTCTGCAGGTGTCCCGGTCCCAGGCTTTCTTCCCGCCGGGGGCGCTGCCGCCGCAGGTGATCCGTTTTGATGCATCTTCCCTGCCGGTCGGCGAGCTGGTCTTCAGCAGTCAGAATACTTCGTTGAAAGATATCTTCGACCTGGCGATCACGAAGATCCGGCCGCTGTTTGCGCAGGTGCCCGGACTGACGGCCCCGCCGCCATTCGGCGCCAATGCCCGCACCGTCCTGCTGAATGTCCATCCGGATAAACTTAAGATGTTCAACCTTTCGGCTGACGAGGTCGTGGAAGCCATGGTGAGGAATAACACCATGACTCCGTCGGGCAATCTCCGGGTCGACAGCACGATGTATATTACCAGTGTCAATTCGCTGGAATCGAAGGTGGAGCATTTCGGGGATATCCCGATCAAAAGTAACGGCACTTCGACCATTTATGTCCGGGACGTTGCTACTGTCGAAGATGGCGCCGATATCACGGTCGACTATGCGCTGGTGAATGGTAAACGGTCGGTGTATACACCTGTTGTGAAGACGCCCGATGCGTCGACGTGGGAGGTGGTCCAGGACCTGCGGAAAAAGCTTCCTGAAATGCAATCGTTGCTGCCACCGGGAGTAAAAGTGAGCTATGAGTTCGATCAGTCGGTATTCGTGATCAATTCCGCCAAGAGCTTAATGGAAGAAGGGATTACCGGCGCCGTGCTGACCGGTCTGGTAGTATTGCTCTTTCTTCGTGACTGGCGAAGCAGCCTGGTGGTGATCATCACCATCCCCATCTCCGTCATGGCAGCGATACTCGGGTTGAAAATGGCCGGTCAGACCATTAATATTATGACCTTGTCCGGTCTCGCGCTGGCAATCGGTATCCTGGTGGATGAAGCGACAGTGACCATAGAGAATATCCACCAGCACCTGGAGGGGGGTAAGACCAAACGGCAAGCGGTGCTGGACGCCTGTCTGGAGATCTCGTTCGCCAAATTGCTGATCCTGTTATGTATCCTGGCGGTCTTTGCACCGTCTTTCATCATGACGGGAGTGCCGCGGGCCATGTTCCTGCCCCTGTCGATGGCGATCGGTTTTGCGATGATCGTGGCGTTCCTGTCCTCCCAAACGCTCGTGCCGGTCATTTCCGTCTGGCTCCTGAAAACGGGACACTTGAAGGAGGCAGCCGAGCCGAAGGGCAAGAGCTATTTTGACCGGCAAAAAACGAGGTTGGTGTCCCGGCTGGAAAAATGGATGCCCTGGCGAAAGCTGATCGTGCCGCTATATCTCGTTTTGTCGCTGGCAGCCGCCATGCTATGCTATATGATCATCGGCAAAGACCTCCTGCCCAGGACCAATGAAGGTCAGCTGCAAATGCGTGTCCGAGAGCCGGACGGCACCCGACTGGAGGTCACGGAGGCCACGACGAAAGGCATACTCGACATCATCGATTCGACGGTAGATCATCACGTAGCCATCACGTCGGCCTATGTCGGGCTGGTCCCGTCCAGCTTCGGGAGCAGCAATCTCTATATCTTCAACAGCGGGACGCATGAAGCGGTGATACAGGTGAACCTGGATGAAAAATGGGAAGGGCAGATCGAAGACGTGAAGGAAGCGCTGCGGAATAATATCCGGGCGAAATATCCCGATGTCCGCATCTCTTTCGAGCCCATCGACCTTTCGGACAAGATCATGGCGCAGGGAGCAAGTACTCCCATTGAAGTGCGGGTAGCCGGCAAAAATATGGATGACATCAAGTCGTATTCGGCCAGACTGCTTGCCCGGCTGAAGGAGGTGCCCTTCCTGCGGGATATTCAGATTGCCCAACCGCTCAATTATCCGACCGTGGACATTACCGTCGACCGGAACAAACTGGCATTGTTGGGTCTGAACATCGACGATGTGACCCGCAGTATTACCGACGTGACCTCTTCCAGCCGGTTCACGGACAAAAATCTCTGGCTGGACAACAACAATCAGTATACCTACCAGACCCAGGTCCAGGTGAAGGAATACCTGATGAATTCCCTGGAACAATTACGGGCGACTTCGCTGGTCAGGGGGCAGGAGCGGCCGGTCCTGGAAGATGTAGCCACTGTCCGCGTGGACACCTTGCCGGGAGAGTTCGATCGCAGCGGCCCCCGCCGCTTCGTGTCCGTTACCGCTAATATGTATAAGAAAGATCTGGCGTCTGCCACCGCGGCTGTCCAACAGGCGGTAAAAGATGTCGGCGAACCGCCCATCGGCCTGGTGCCGAGCCTGCTGGGCGAGTCCAATCTGCTTGTAGATACGCTGGACTCCCTGCAGACCGGGCTGATCGCGGCGATCGTCGTGATCATGCTGCTGCTGGCAGCTAACTTCCAGTCCTTTGGTTTGTCGCTGACCGTGCTGTCTTCCATTCCCGCGGTGCTGTTGGGTTCCATCCTCATCCTGCTGGCGACGGGATCCACGCTTAACCTGCAATCGTACATGGGTCTGATCATGTCGACCGGTACCTCTGTAGCCAATGCAGTACTGATCGTTACCAATGCAGAGCAGCTTCGATATGAGTACAAAAACCCGTTCAAAGCGGCATGCGTGGCAGCCGGCATGCGGTTCCGGCCCATTATGATGACCACCATCTCGATGATCGTAGGGATGATCCCGATGGCCACCGGGATCGGGGAAGCAGGTGACGAATCGGCGCCGCTCGGCCGAGCCGTGATCGGCGGCCTTGCCCTCTCAACGGCGGCCTCCCTGTTCCTCGTTCCGCTGGTGTATGGCTGGGTCATGCAGAAAGCCACGCTCAGACAACCTTCCCTGTTGCCGGACAACGATCCCGACCTCGATATTGCAAATGATCTGGAAAATAATTCTAAATAAAAATCGCTATGAATAAGATCCTTCTCATATTGGCTATCTCCGCTGTGACGGTTCTTCTGGCCGCGGGATGCTCCAACGACAAGGCCGCGGAAAACAAGGCCGCCCCCCCAGCCCCGCCGCATTGGCGGTTGGCCACTGTCCAGGCAACGGGCGTCGAACAGCAGGTGAAGTTGCCGGCCCAGTTGGCGGCCTTTCTGCAGGTGAGTATTTTTCCGAAGGTCAACGGTTACGTGAAGACCGTGTCCGTAGATGTCGGCAGTCATGTCCACGAAGGCCAGCTGCTGATGACGTTGGAAGCACCGGAGCTGATACAGGCAGTCGCGCAGGCAAAGGAAAAATACTCCCAGGCAATCGCCAACTATACGATTGACAAGGAGAACTATGACCGGCTGGCTGAAGCTTCGCGTACGCCCGGCGCCATCTCGCCCATGGACCTGGCGACCGATAAGGCAAAGGCACAGGCCGACAGCGCCCTCGCCAATTCGGAAAAGGCCAACTGGCAGCTCCAGCAGACGATGATGGACTATCTGCAGGTCACTGCTCCGTTCACGGGAGTGATCACGATCCGAAATGTCCATCCGGGCGCCCTGGTCGATGCCACCAACAAGAGCGTTCCCATGCTCGAACTGAAACAGGTCGACCATCTGCGGCTGCAGGTGGATATCCCCGAGACCATCGCTGCCACCCTCCGGCCAAATGATACCCTTGCCTTCTATGTCAGCGCCCTGCCGGGTATACGGATGACCGCCCGGATCGCCCGGGTCTCCGACAATATCAACCTGCAATACCGGACGGAAAGAGTGGAAGCGGACATATACAACACAAACGAAACCCTGGCGCCGGGTATGTATGCCGATGTGATCTTCGATTCGAAGGGGAACAAAAACGCCCTCGCGGTACCGCCTGGCGCGGTCGTGATCTCTACGGAGGCAAAATATGTGATCGCCGTCCGCAATGGACGCACGGTGAAGATCAATGTCACCACCGGCAATGAGAATTCGGGCCTCGTGGAAGTGGTGGGCGATCTGAAGGCGGGCGATACGGTGATCGCACCGGCAAACGATGAGATCAGGGAGGGGATCAGCGTGCGATAAACTCAGGAGATCTTTTTTTGTGTGCCGCTCACGACGGATACAGCATCTGCGATGGCGCCGGCCGCACAGCCATAGGCAATCAATGCATTACTCCCGGCCGCCGGAAAGCTTCCCCAACGCGGCAGCAGGTAGCCGACGACGGCCAATAAACATATCCATACACCCAGCAGGTAATAGCTGCTGAGATGGCTAACCATTGCCAGCGGAATGAAATGCAGTCCCGCGATCAGCGCGAATCCCGGTACCAGCCAGTCTGTACGTCCTTGCCGGAGCAGGATCATCCAGGTTGCCATGATCGCCGCCCCTTCGAAGATAAAGATCGTCACGTTTAACCGGAATCGCTTTCTACGATGCCCGGCCTCACCAACTATCTCGCCCGCGGGAGCCGGCAGTTCACTTTCGAGGTCGTACAATTTGATCGTTTGCAGGCCCAGGAGGATGACCGATACCAACACGATACCCCCCGCTGCCGCATAATCCCTGAAGTGGATACCGTATTCGCCGATCATCACCCAAGCCATTGCAAACAGGATCATGTGGAAGATCTTTGCCCTGGCAGACTCGAGGTCGTTGCGGGTCAGTTGTCGTTTTTCCATGGTAGTTTTATTGCGGGTCGGTTAGAAGATATCCTTTTCTCGAGATCGTATACAGCATCTTCACGGGGAAGTCGTGCTCGACCTTCTTACGTAACGCTGACATCCGCGCGTCAAGCGTATGGTTAAGGATATCCTTCCTCCAGATCTCCCGGAGGATCTCCTCTCTCGGCACGATGCGGTTCTTGTTGCGCAGCAGATATTCCAACAGCTGGAACTCCCTGAGCTCCAGATCGAGTTTCTGTCCGTCCCTTCTGACCTCATGGGTATCCGGGTCGAGCGTGAGCCCCGCAGCTGCCAGCACCGGGCAATCGTCGCCAGTAGAGGCAATTATGGTCTGATCCATACAATAATTTTTTGGTTAGCTAAAAATAGTCAGGAGAAAAAATGAAGCTTACACCCTGGAAGGCGGACCGCGTTGGGTGGGGGTATAATGAAAGATATGAAAGATTTCGACCGGCCTGGTTTCGGCATATTCTCTTGGCGTGGGGAGCGGCGGGTTAACAAGAACGATCGGCCCGGGATACAGAAAAAGGTGCTTGCCGTTATAGCGTTTATCCAACGACAGCGCAAAGATGTTGTTTGCGCCCGTCATCATCGACCCCAGTTTCTGACCTTTGGAAGCAGCGCCGGAAGAATAACAGGGATAGCTGGCGAGGAAATAAAACTTATAGGACATCTGAGTGGCAAAGAAACCCAAATAGGTCACTATTAACGCGATCTTAAAGATCGACCGATGCCTGCTATTTGCCTGTGGAGTCAAGGCCGTCAATGATTTTGCTCGAATAAAGTTAACAATTTTTCCCAACATGTTTGGGAAGATCCTATTTCTTTAATGATTGAGTTTCCAGTAAGCAGTGGAACCCGGCTTTCGTTCGTCGGTAGCCTTGGTCAGTAAGGTGTCGCCGGGATGGAGATCGCCGAAGGCCTCGATGCCGTTATCGGTGGTCATCCCCTGGCGGACATCGACCCATTGGGTTTTCCCTTCATGTACCCGGATGACGAATTTCCGTTCGAGGGTGGTGACGATGGCCGACGGTGGGAGCAGGAATGAGGTTCCGGAGCGTTTCAGCTGGAGGCGGGCATAGACAAAAGCGCCTGCTTTGAGCGAGTGCCTGCGGTTATCTACGTCGTATTCCCAGAGTTCGGTGCGGGTAACGGGGTCGATGGA
Organism: Puia sp.; assembly: GCA_035570015.1. Taxonomy (GTDB): domain Bacteria; phylum Bacteroidota; class Bacteroidia; order Chitinophagales; family Chitinophagaceae; genus Puia. The sequence continues at coordinate 4,582 of DATMLR010000575.1, read as the reverse complement.
TTCGGTCTTACGGGTAAGGATACCCGTAAATCGCTCCTCGGGGTTGGCGTCGACGCTAAAAGACAGGTCTTTTCGCCCGGTGGCGGCATCTACGTAGATCTCGGGGACGGACACACGGAGGCGCAGCGTATTGTTGTCCTGTACGGTAAGCACCATGCTGCCCGCATTGACGAGGGCACCGGGATCGGCTTTGCGGGCGATGATAACTCCGTCGAATGGCGCGCTGAGGTACAGGTAACCGGACACCTCCTTGTAGGCTTTGGACTGCTGGCCCAGGGCTTCGTAAGCGGCGCTGTCGGCCTCCATCTGATCATGGGCAGCGACGAGATCGACGGGAGCAACGATGCCGGGCGATGTGCTGAGTGATGCCCGGTACAGGCGTTGATATTTGTCGGCACTAGCCTTGTATTTAGCGCTGGCCGCCGCAAGGGCGGCTTCCGATTGCGAAACCTGGGTGTTAACTTCCGGCGCTTCGATGATGGCAAGGGTTTGGCCCCTATGGACATGGTCGCCGATATCGACTTTCATCTCCCGGACATACCCCTGTACCTTGGCGTAAAGATCGGTCTGCAGGTGAGGTTGCAGCTCTCCCGTGAGGTCTATGGACTTTTTTACTGAATCGGTCTTAAGGAGGAAAACCTGTGCGGTGTCCTGTGCCGGCGCCGTGATGTTGGTGGTGGTATTGCCGGAAGATCCCCCGCATGCGCTGAAAAGGACCATTATGCCGGCAGATATGAGGATGGAGTGACGCATGAGATTATTTTTTTACTGGATTGGAATCGGTGTCGTCGGGGTATAGAGAGACGGACTTATAGGTTGTCCGGCCGGCCAGCCATTGGTAGATATGGGGCAGGAAGAACAGGACGCCCAGGGCGGAGAATAGAAGGCCGCCGATGACCGCTATACCCAGAGGGGCAGTCTGATCGCCGCCTTCAGTGAGGCCCAGGGCCATCGGGATCATCCCGGCGATCATGGCGATGGTGGTCATCAGGATGGGCCGCAATCGATGGGCGGCGGCTTCCATTTGGACGGAGGCGGTACCCGAACGGCGGAGTTGTTCGGCATTGGTGATGAAGAGGACCGAGTTGGCGATGGCGACGCCTACAGCCATGATGGTACCCATATAGGATTGGATGTTGAGGGTGTTGCCGGAAACGTAGAGCAGGAACAGCGAACCTGCAACGACGGCGGGGATGACGGAGAGGGTCGCCAGGGCTACGCGGAAGGATTGGAAGAAGACCGCCATGGCCAGGAAGATGACGACGATGGCTACGATCAACCCGAATTGAAGGCTCTGTAGTGTCTGTTGGAGGAGGTCGCTTTGCCCGCGCAGGAGGATTCGGGCGCCGCTGGGGAGCTTGCCCATACCCGCAATGATGTTGCGGATGGTAGCGTAGGTGGCGCCCCTGTCCTTTTGCTGGATGTTGGCAGTTATGGTGATATAACGTTGTTGGTTGAGCCGGTCATATTCGCCGGACATTGTTATGCGTTTCCAGGTGGCAACTTCGCCGAGATAGTGGGTCTGGCCTCCGGACCCGGAGGAAACCGGCACGGCTTCCAACTGGCTGGTGCTGTTCATCCGGTAATTGGGGTATTGGACCTGCACCTGGTAAGCGGTACCGGTGCTGCGGTCCAGCCAGTAGCTGGGGGCGGTAAAGCGCGAGGAAGACGTAGCAGCTACCGTGGAGCGGGCGATCTCGTCGCCGGAAATCCCTAGCTGTCCTGCGCGCATGCGGTCGACATCCAGTTTGATAGCGGGATAGTCGAGGGGAGTGGCGATCTGGAGGTCGCGTAGTTCCGGAAGGGTGGACAGCTTATGCAGGAGGTCGGTGGCGGTCTTTTTGCCCTGATCCAGATTACGGTTGACGACGGCGATCTCGACGGAGTTCGTGCTGCCCAGATTGAGGACCTGCTCAACGATGTCGCCGGGTTCGAAAGAGAGCCTTACCCCGGGCATGGAGCGGGCCGCCGCGGCCCGAAGCTTTTCCCTGAATTCGGAGATCGGTATGACGCCGGGCTTTAGCCTGATCTTGGTGACCGATTCATTAGGACCGCCTGTCCAGAGATGGATGAGGTTGACGGGATAGCTGGACGGCTGGGTACCAATGAAGGCAGATGTGATCTCTACGTTCCCTTTGCCGGCGATGCTGTCAGTAAGCCTAAGCAAGGTGCGGGTAGCGTCTTCGGTGCGTTCGAAGCGTGTGCCCACGGGAAGGCGTAGCCGTACCTGCGCCTGGCCGCTGTCGGTATCGGGAAAGAGCTGGCTGCCGGTAATGCGGAACAGCGCTATGACCAGGACGATCGCCCCGGCCAGGAAAAGGAGCGTAAAGGCGACATAATTCGCACGGAAGCGTCGCCCGGCGGCAAGGTATCGGTCTCTGAACCGGTCGAAGGAGGTCTCGCGTCGCGACGTCTGAATATGATGTTTGAGCAGCCAGTTGGATACGACGGGTACGAAAGTCTGCGACAACAGAAAGGAAGCGATCATCGCGAACCCTACGGCCAGTGAAAGGGGAAGGAACATGGCCCTGGGCACTCCGTTCATAAACAGCGCGGGCACGAAGACGGCCAGGATACTGAGCAGGATTAACAGCTTTGGGGCGGCGATCTCCAGACAGGCGTCGGCGATGGCGCGGCCTTTGTCTTTGCCCATTTCCTGGTGGCGGTGGATGTTCTCGACGGTGACGGTAGTCTCATCAACGAGGATACCGACGGAAAGGGCCAGACCACCCAGGGTCATAATATTGATGGTCTGTCCGCAGAGATACAGGGCGGTGGCGGCGGAGAGCAGGGCCAGGGGAATGGTCATGATGACGATCAGTCCGCTGCGGGGATCACGCAGGAAGAGCAGTACGACCAGGCCGGTGAGCAGGGCGCCCAAACCGCCTTCGAACAGGAGGCTCTTGAGCGAGTTGATGACATAACCCGATTGGTCGAACTCATAACTGACTTTTATATCGGCCGGAATCGCAGCCTGCATATCAGGCAGCGCTGTTTTGACGCGTTGTACGACATCCCAGGTGGAGGCGTCTGCCCGCTTGGTGACGGGGATGTAGACGGAACGTTTGCCGTTGACAAGGGCATAGCTGCTGGTGATGTCCGCACCCAGGCTGACGGTGGCGACATCCCGCAGGTAGACGGCGGGGCCGCTGCCCAGTCGGAGGGGTACCTGCTGAAGGTCCTGCACGTCCTCGATGACGCTGTTCTGTGGTGTCAGGTAGGTGCTGTCGCCGATACTTATGTTGCCGGCGGGTGCGATGCTGTTGAATTTCACGAGTGACTGGACGACCTGGTCGGGGGACAGGTGATAGGCCTGGATCTTCTGAGGGTCAAGCGTGACGACGACGGTCTTTTGCTGGCCGCCAAAAGGGGGCGGGGCGCTGACGCCGGGTAGGGTGGAGAACATGGGGCGGACGCGGAACAACGCGAGGTCGGAGATCTCGCTGAGGGAACGGCTATCGGAGCTGAAGACGAGTTGGCCGACGGCCACGCTGCCGGCATCGAAGCGCGTAATAAAGGGAGGTACAGTGCCCGGGGGCATGAATGCCCGCGCGCGGTTCACATAGCCGACGACTTCCGCCATCGCCTGGCTCATGTCGGTACCTTCATTGAATTCGATCTTGATCAGCGCGTTCCCCTGGGTGCTTTTGGAATCGACATATTTGACGCCGGTGATGTAGAGGAAGTGGTATTCATAATAGGAGGTCACGAAGCCTTCCATCTGGTCGGGCGAGAGGCCGCTGTAAGGCTGAGCGACGTAAACGGTCGGCAGGCCCAGTTTGGGGAAGATGTCGATCCTGGTATTCTGGATAGCCAGCCAGGAGAAAAAGAGAATGGCAATCACGGTAACCAGGATCGTGACGGGGTGTCGCAGCGCCGAAATGATAAGTTTGTTCATGGTCGGTTACTGTTGGATTTGGTCCGTGAATAAGCTGAGGTCTCCGCTGGCCACTGCGAGTTCGAGGAGTGCCTTCCATGCCTGGATGCGGGTACTGGTGCCCGTAACCTCCGCTTGCAGCAGCTGAAACTGGGCTCCCGCCAGCCGGGTAAAATCGATGAGCCCGCTCCGGTAGCTCACCTGTAGTCCCTGGTACGCGTCCGATGCGGCTTTGAGGAGCGTAGGTGCGTGGCCGGCCTGGAGCTCGCTGGAACGAAGGTTGGACCGGGCCACCTGGATCTGCTTTTCCAGGTTGAGGGATACTTGTGAGAGTCGTTCTTCATCGGCTTTCAGGAGATAGCGATATTGTTGCTTTCGGAGGTGCACGACCGAAAACTGCAGGATAGGGAAGCTCAGCTGGAATCCAAGGCCGTAATTGAACCGGTTGAGGTTCCAGGCCTCGTTGTCCATGACGAGACCATTGTATTCCAGGCCCGAACCCCGGGCATATGCATTGGCCCACAGGTCCAGGGTCGGGCGCCATGCGCGTTCGATCTGCTGCAGGTTGGCTTCGCTTAGCGTTTTCTGGTTTGCATAAAGGCGGTAGGTAGGGCTATTGGTAAAAGATCGTGCGGTATCGGTCCATACGGGAGTGCGGGTTGCCAGCAACGTGTCGCCGAGTACAATGCTGTCCGCTCCTTCGGG
>DATMLR010000574.1:0-11592 GCA_035570015.1 Puia sp. | reverse complement strand
ATGGACCGGATTGCGGCGGCATTTGAGAAGCGGGTGGGGGCCCTGATCAGGTACCGGGCTGAGGTAAGTTCGATCCGGAATGTGGATCAGGGGGTAAAAGTGGTGTACCGGGAGGGCGGGGTGGAGAAGTCGGTTCAGGCCCCGTATTGTATCTGTACCATTCCGTTGCCGGTGTTGGGCAATATCGACCACAATTTTGCTTCGGATGCTAGCCGGGCGATCGATTCGATTGTGTATATGGCCACCGGGAAGATCGGACTGCAATTTAAACGCAGGTTCTGGGAGGAGGACGAAGGGATTTATGGCGGGATCACGCATACCAATAACCAGCTCACACAGATTTTTTATCCTTCCTATGATTATTTAAGTGGCAAGGGAATATTGATCGGATATTATAACTTTAATGAGAAGGCGGTTGCGACGGGAAAACTTTCTTATCCGGAGCGGGAACAGCTGGCGTTGGATAAGGGTAGTCTGATCCATCCGCAGTACCGGCGGGAATTCGAAACTTCTTTTGCTGTCAGTTGGCACAAGACCAAATACAATCTTGGCGGATGGGCGTTGTATTCGGCGGAGGAGCGGCGGACGTTGTATAGGGCGCTGCTGGTGCCGGATGGGCAGGTTTATTTTGCGGGAGAGCATATGAGCTATCTGAATGCGTGGATGGCAGGAGCGCTGGAGTCGGCGCGGAATGTGGTAGGGCAGATACATAGCAGGGTTACCGGGCAGCACTATTCGTATCCTGTACTTGGCAGTTGATTCATTCACCAAAAAATATACTCTTATGGGCAACTACAACGCAATGATTTCTCGGCGCGCCTTACTTCGGAGGGGTGCGTTATTGGCAGGCGGGCTTCCGTTTGCAGGCAGTTTTCTCAACCAATTGCAAGCTGAGCCGTCGGTCAACGGACATGCCTTTTCGTCGTTCGCGTCGGAAGGCTGGACGGAAAGGGAGATTGCCCTGAATGCGGTCGAGCCGTTGAAGGCGAGGCTGTATGCGAACGAGAACCCTTTTGGGCCGTCTGATGTGGCCAAGAAGGCGATGATAGATACAGTGCCGGTTGCATGTCGGTACCCAATGCGGGCGATGGGGGATCTGACGACGAAGATTGCTGCATATGAAAAGATCAAGCAGGAAAATATTCTGTTGGCGGCCGGATCGACGCCGCTGCTGATGGCGGCGGCGCTGGCTTATTGCAAGCCGGGAACAAATGTGGTGTCGGGCGACCCTACCTATGCCGATCTGCCGAGTAAAGCGGCTAAGCTTGGGGCCAACTGGGTGAAAGTTCCGCTGACGACTGATTACAAGTTGAACCTCGAGGCAATGGAGAAGGCGGTCGACGCCAATACGACGCTGGTCTATATCTGCAACCCGAACAACCCGACGGGGACAGTTGTGGATACGGCTGCGCTAAAAGCTTTTGTTGACCGGGTATCGAAGAAGACGATGGTTTTTGTGGATGAAGCGTATAACGACTATATGGCTGACCCGCAGGGCTCCACGCTGATCCCGATGGCGGATGCGAATCCGAATATCATTATTGCCCGGACCTTCTCGAAGATCTATGGATTTGCCGGCATCCGGATCGGTTATATCGTGACGCAGCCGGACACGATCAAAAAACTGCTCCTGTACACAGAGGCCAGCATGTCGATTTCCACGATCACGCTGCAGGCGGCGATCGCAAGCTACCAGGAGCGGGAGTACATGGACAGTGTGTTGAAGAAAACGACCGAGTCAAAGGAGTTTCTGTATTCGGTGCTCAAGAAGGAAGGGTACACCTATGTGCCGGCGATCGCCAACTTCGTGATCTTCCCCATCAAGATGGATGGAAAGCAATTCACGGATGAGATGATGAAACGGAGCGTAGGGGTTCGGTACTGGAAATTCAATAATCAGGATTGGTGTCGGATCAGCATTGGCCGGATGGATGAGATGGAGGCGTTTGCCGCGGCTTTCAAGGAAATATCTTAATTGCATATGAGACTGCTGAAACTATTACTCCTGTGCCTGCTGGCGGCGGGCACAGGGATCGTGCGGGCTCAGGATACCGGTGGAGCGCGAGCGGATACGGCCGGTGTGCGGGCTTTGACGATGGATGAATATGAGAAGGCGAAAACCTTTTCTGTAGGCGACCCCGATAAGGACACCTATGTAAAGTTTGATAATACGTACATCCTGGATCACAGTGGATTCGGGAAGCCTTATTTTATCACCGGGGATGATGGCAAGCGGAAACGGATCGACCTGTACAAGCTGATCCTTAAGGAAGGACGGGTAGAGTTGGGTACGGTCATCTATTATACGACGGAGAATGGAAAGCGGTATACGGCCTGTATGCCGGGATATAAGGCGGACCCGAAGGTCTGGCGGAAATATTTTGAGGACATCCATGCGATAGAAAAAGAGGAGCCATTCTTTGTGATGAAGTTGTCCTATGTCTTGTCGGAGGAGCTGGGTTTTCAACTCTACCGGGCTGCCAACGGGCAGCAGGGGACGGCGGTCAACCGCGGGGAAGCGGGGACGTATGGGAACGATATCTGTTTCCCCGGGGAGATGCGGGTAACGATGGGGGATGGGACATCGAAGCAGCTTAGTGCGGTGCGGCCGGGGGAAGAAGTGGTAACGGTCGATCCGGTGACGCAGGTGAGGCGTGCGGTTGTCGTGAAGGAATTGACGGTACATGCGGTGAAGAATTATGCGATCACGCGGTTGACACTGGTGTCGGCGGTGGTTCGGGGGGGACGCGAGGTTTTGTTGTCGTCGAGGCTGTTGGAGGCGACGCCCAATCATCCGATGGTGGGTGGAAAGACTGCCGGTGAGCTGAAGGTGGGGGACAAGGTATGGTGTGCCCAAGGAACAGGTTATATGGCCTTTACCGTGTGGGACAAGACGGATGCGGCCGAGGGGATGCAGCATGTATACAATATCGTTGCAGAGGAGGGGAGTACGCTGATCATGAATGGGGTTATGGTTAGACAGAAATAGTTAGCGGCCATAGGGATACTCATTGATCCAGTTAAATCCTCTCGAATTCAGCCTGAAGTTGTTCAGCGGAAAGCGCGCCATGGCGATACGGATCGAATCCTTCCTTTGCCCTCTGAAGCGAGTACCCCAGAGGACCAGGCTATCGGTAAACGGATAATTGTAATGAAGACGCCATTTCTTGGTGGAGTCACGGTAATCAGTAATGGTGAGGAGGTGTTGCACCGTGTCTGTTTTAGCGTAGAAGCCATTTGCGCTGTCGTTCATCATTTTTATTACCGCATAGGCATAGGTTGGCGAACCTTCGATGACGAGCTGTTTCCAGCGGACCGTATCGGTTTGGAGAGGAGCAAGGGTATCCTTATCGTAGAAGAACGACCGGGTGTTGTAGATCCCGTACAACTGGGAGTGCGGGGCATTGTCGCCATATTCCTTACGGGCTTCGAGGGACAACCAGGCGCTGCCGAGGAAGGCATAGATGACGAGCAGAGACTTGATCACTACAAGGGTTATGCGGAGGGGCTTACTGCGCATTGGCGGCCGGGGAACGATGGACAGGCGGGCAGTCCCTTTGCGGAAAAAGAGGTTGAAGAGCCGGCGAATGTTGTCGTTCAGCAGGAAAAGGGACATCAGCACCATGGTGGTAGAAAGCAGCTTGACCGGGATGTCGAAACAATAGTTCATAGCCATGATATTGGCTGAGACGATGAATGCGAGGAAGGCGCCGATAGCGGTTGTCCGCCGGAAAAAGAGAAGGCCGCCGGAGATGATTTCCGCGAAGCCGGTAAATAAATTATACCCGTTCGAATAGCCCATAAAGGTCCAGGCCAATCCCATGGGGCTTGCGTCGCCATAGGGCTCCAGCAGGGTGTTGGGGCCGGGACTGGGGAACTGCATTTTGAACACTTTGGTAAAACCGTAGGTCAGCAAGGTAATCCCGAGATAGTACCGCAGGATGGTGGTCAACCAGTAAAACAGAATGGTATAGGAGGTCCGTCGGCGGTCGAGAAGGGTCCAAATGACGCAGGTCAGAATGGCGGTGAAAGATAGGAACAGTAAGGTGACATAATCGTAGGTTGTGTCGCCGGAACCGTTGGTAAAGACAGTTATTGGTTTTGCCAGGTGGAGGATGTGCCGGCCAATCCAAGAGATCAAGCGGTGAAATGGGGCGATATAAAAATTGAATACATCATCGACACCGGGTAAGATGCCATTTGGGTTGAGAAACACATAGAGCAGGAACCAGGCGACAAAGAAGCGAAAAAGGATGCGTTGGTTGCTGGTCCATGCGGGGGTTTGAGCGATGGGTTGTTGCATGCGGAAGGTATAGGTTGTGTATGCCGTCAAGATAGGATATTTTTGCCGCATGGAGAAGCCTGTAGTTGTTATAAAATTAGGGACGGCGGTAGTTACGGATTCTCGCGGGATGATCGCTCCGGGCACGATCCGGAAGGTTGCGGCGGAGGTGGCGGCACTGACGGCGGATCACCGGGTGGTGCTGGTGTCAAGCGGGGCGGTGGGCAGCGGGCGGGGGTTCTTCCAGGGGTACAAGGGGACGTTGACGGAGCGAAAGGCTGCGGCGGCGGTGGGAAATCCGATCCTGATCCGGCAATATCAACGTGCCTTTTCCGCATACAGCATACCGGTAGCGCAGGCGCTTTGCGAGCGGCAGCATTTCTCGGACCGGGGGCGGTTCCTGCAGCTGAAGGAGACGTTTGAAGTCTTCTGGGAGAACGGCATTTTGCCGATCATGAATGAGAATGACCTTTTTAGTAATGTAGAGTTAAAGTTTTCTGACAATGACGAGTTGGCGACGCTGACGGCCATTGGGCTGGATGCTTCGGCGTTGTTGCTGTGTACTTCGGTTGGAGGGCTGCTGGATAGTGAGGATCGGATCGTGTCTGCTGTGGAGAAGGTAGATAGCCGCGTCCTGGGGTTGGTACAGCGGGGGAAGAGCAGTCTGGGGTTGGGGGGGATGTTGTCGAAGCTGACGTTTGCGCGGCTGGCGTCGTCGCTGGGGATCCGCGTGGTGATATGCGGATTAAAGGGGAAGACCCCGTTCGGCGATGCGTTGGCTGGGATCGCCGGGACTTCTATATTGCCACGGGCATCGAACTTGCGGGCGCGGCAGAAGTGGCTGGCGAGCGGATCGATCACGCTGGGGAGTTTATTGGTCGACAAAGGTGCAATGCGGGCGCTCGGGCAGCGCCGGAGTTTGTTGACGGTGGGGGTGCGCGAAGTGGAAGGGCGTTTTGAGGCCGGGGAGGTGGTGCAGTTGAAAGATGAGGAAGGGAATATAATCGGGGTGGCCAAGGTACGGCTGGCGGCGGCCGGGATGATGGAGCGTTTGACGGCGCGGAATGTGATGGCGGCGCATGCGGATGATATTGTTTTATTTTGACACGATGACGATAGAACCAATGATGAGGAAGGTGCATCGGGCAGCGGTCGGGCTGCGGAGCGCGGGCGGGGCGCAGGTAAAGGCGGTCTTGAAGGCGTTGGCGGGGCTACTCGAGACTTCGGCGGGACCGCTATTAAGGGCGAATGCGCTGGATCTTGCACGGCAACCCCCGGGCGATCCCCGGCGCGACAGGTTGTTGCTGACGGATGATCGGATCTCGGCTATTGCCGCCGGTATCCGGAAGGTCAGCCGGCTGCCCGATCCGTCGGGCCGGGTCCTGGAGCGGAGGGTATTGGCCAATGGGCTTCGGGTGGAGAAGCGGTCGGTGCCGCTGGGGGTGGTGGGGGCAATCTATGAGTCGAGGCCGAATGTGACATTCGATATCGCGGCGTTGTGTCTACGCAGTCGGAATGGATGTCTGTTAAAAGGCAGCCAGGAGGCGGCCGCGACGAATAAAGCGGCTATGGGGTTGATCCGGAGGGCTCTGAAGGCGGGAGGACTGGCGCCGGACTGTGTGGTGTTGTTGCCGCCGGAGCGGGAGGTGGTGCAGGAACTGCTGAAGGCGACGCGCTGGGTGGATGTGATTATACCGAGGGGGTCGGAGGCGCTGATCCGATATGTGCGGGCGAACAGTCTGGTACCGGTGATCGAGACGGGTGCAGGTGTTTGTCATGTGTATGTGGAGAAGGAGGCGGATCTGGACATGGCGGTGAGGATCGTCGTGAATGCGAAGGTGAGCCGGCCTTCGGTGTGCAATTCGATGGACACGCTGATCGTCGACCGGGCGATTGCGCCGGGACTGCTGCTGCGGCTGCGAACGCCTTTGGCGGAGAATGGAGTGGAGGTTTTTGCGGATGCTTCGGGATTTCGGTTACTACACGGGTATCCCTTACTGCGCGAGGCAGTGGAGGAGGATTTTGCGCGGGAGTGGCTGAGCCTGAAGTGTGCGGTCAAGGTGGTTAAAAATATGGATGAGGCGTTGGCTCATATTGAGCGTTATTCGACGCGGCATTCGGAGGCGATTGTGTCGGGGAACAAGGTGCAGTGCGAGCGGTTCCTGGCGGAAGTGGATGCGGCCGCGGTTTATGCGAATGCCAGTACTCGGTTTACGGACGGGGAGGAGCTGGGGCTTGGGGCGGAGATCGGGATATCCACTCAAAAATTACATGCCCGCGGGCCGTTTGCATTGGAAAAGCTAGTTACTGAAAAGTGGATCATGCGAGGGAATGGGCAGGTGAGGGGTTAGGGCGGAGACGCGCGGGATGGGTTCGATAATTGTCAAAAAAACGCTTAAATTGGGTTTCAAAATCACCTTGCAATATGAAGAAGCCCTCTCTGCTGCTTTTCGGAATGAGCATATCGGTTTGTCTGTTTGCGCAGGCGCCTGTTTCCTTAACGATCCGGGACACGTCCGGCCCGGTGATCAGTCGTAATATCTATGGACATTTCTCCGAAGATCTGGGAAGGTGTATCTATGACGGGTTTTGGACGGGGGATCATATCCGGATGGATGTGGTAGAAGCGTTGAAGAAGATCAGGGTGCCGGTGCTGCGGTGGCCGGGCGGGTGTTATGCGGACCAATATCACTGGGCGGATGCGATCGGACCTCGTAACCAGCGCAAGCGGACGGTTAATACAACCTGGGGGATGGTATCGGAGGACAATAGTTTTGGCACGCATGAGTACCTGAACCTGTGTTCCCTGCTGGGGTGCCAGCCGTATATTGCAGGAAATGTGGGGACGGGGACGCCGCAGGAGATGGAGAGCTGGCTGGAGTACCTCAATTACAACGGAAAGAGTACGCTGGCTGATCTGAGGCGGCAGAACGGGAGGGACCAGCCGTGGAATGTATCGTTTTGGGGCGTCGGCAATGAGAGCTGGGGCTGCGGCGGGCAAATGACGCCGGAATTTTATTCCGATCAGTATAAGCGGTATTCGGAGTTCTGCAAGAATTATCCCGGGGCGCCGTTGAAGCTGATTGCGAGTGGTCCTAACGGGGATGACTATCACTGGACGGAGGTTCTGATGGACAAGCTTCCGCTTTGGCATCTGTGGGGGTTGTCGATGCATTATTATACGGTCGCGGGTGAATGGCGACACAAGGGTTCGGCGACGCAGTTCGGGGAAGATACTTATTTCAAGGCGATGGAGGCCTGTCTGAAGATGGATGAGATCATCAGCAAGCATTCGGAGATCATGGACAAATATGACCCGGCGAAAAAAGTAGCGTTGGTGGTGGATGAATGGGGGATTTGGACGGATGTGGAACCGGGTACGAACCCGGCCTTTCTTTATCAGCAAAACAGTCTGCGCGATGCGTTGATCGCGGGGACGACGCTAAATATCTTTAACAGCCATGCGGACCGTGTTAAGATGGCGGCGTTGGCGCAGACGGTGAATGTGCTGCAATCGCTGATCCTGACGGACAAAGACAAGATGCTGCTGACGCCGACGTATTATGTGTTCGATCTGTACAAAGTTCATCAGGATGCGAAGTCGCTGGTGATCCAGCTGGCGAGCCCGGACTATGTGTATGGGGGGCGGCGGATCCGGGCGGTAAATGCGTCGGCGTCGCGGGATTCGACTGGGGCGATCCATATTTCGCTGGTGAACCTCGATCCGAAGAATAAGATCACGGTGCGGGCGGGACTGCCGGGGATCTCGTTTTCGAGCGTATCGGGTCAGGTGCTGACTTCCGAAAATTTTACCGATATCAACAGCTTCGAGCAGCCGGCGAAAGTCAAGCCGGCCGATTTCGCGGGAGCGCGGAAGGACGGGGATGATGTGGTGGTGGAGATGCCGGCGAAGTCGATCGTGGTGCTGGAGCTGAAATAATAATTTTTATTTCGAATTTCCCCTAACTTTGGTGTTGGACTTTAGGGGTGCCTGTTTGTTGCAGGCTGAGATAACACCCTCAGAACCTGATCCGGGTAATGCCGGCGAAGGGAAAAGGTAAGCTTTCTCTAGTTGCCCGTTTCGCGGCGCCTCTAACGTTCCTTAATGTTTATGATAGAGGTATCGATCAATCAGAAGAATTATTTTTTACCAGACGCGGGGACGTTGGCGGATGTGCTTCCGTTGCTGGAGATCCGGCAAGCGGATGGGATTGCCATTGCTGTAAATGAAGAAGTGATACCCCGGTTGGAGTGGGGGAAGCGTGAGTTGCGGCCGCGGGACCGGGTGTTTGTGATCCGGGCGACGCAAGGGGGGTAGTGGGGCGCGCGCGACCGCGGGGTTTGCTAATCGGAGTAAACGAACGGTGACGCGGGTGATGCTGTTTTCGGGTGGGGGTTTAACTGTGGCGAATTCGCCGCAATTAGGATTCGCCGCGGATGGGAGGAGTTCGGAGGGGCTTTGCAATTAAATTCTATTTATATGAAGAAAGACATGATTCCCGGTCAGCATGTAATCAGCCGCGAGCCTTTTCCGGCGTCGCGAAAGGTCTTTGTGCCGGGGAGGCTGCATCCCATCCGGGTGGCCATGCGGGAGGTTGCAGTGGGGGACACGGTAGATACGTTCGCACAGACGGTAACGCCGAATCCGGCGGTGACGGTATATGATACGAGCGGTCCTTATACGGACCCGACGGCGGAGATCGATGTGCGGGAGGGGTTGCCGCGACTGCGGGAGGAATGGATCGTCCGGAGGGGGGATGTGCAGCAACTGGAGCAGGTCAGTTCGGCCTATGGGCGGCGCCGGCAGGAGGATGCGGCGCTAAACGGGCTGCGGTTTGAGCATATCCGGCCGCCGATGAAGGCGATGCCGGGACTGGCGGTGACGCAGCTGGCGTATGCGCGGCGGGGGATCATTACCCCGGAGATGGAGTATATCGCGATCAGGGAAAATCAGCGGATCGAGGAATATGCGGCGCATACGGCAGGGGCGGGGGAAAACGGACATGGGAGGTTGACGGGGAGCCTGATTCATCAGCATGCGGGGCAAAACTGGGGGGCGAAGACACCGAAGGGGCTGATCACGCCGGAGTTCGTGCGGGACGAGGTTGCGGCAGGCAGGGCGGTTATCCCGGCCAATGTCAACCATCCCGAGACGGAGCCGATGATCATTGGACGTAATTTCCTGGTGAAGATCAACGCCAATATCGGGAATTCGGCTGTCAGCTCGAGTATCGAGGAAGAGGTAGAAAAAGCGGTTTGGGCCTGTCGCTGGGGGGCGGATACAATTATGGACCTGTCTACGGGGAAGAACATCCATGAGACGAGGGAATGGATCCTGCGCAATTCACCGGTGCCGGTAGGTACGGTGCCGATCTACCAGGCGCTGGAGAAGGTGGGCGGCAAGGCGGAGGACCTTACCTGGGAGATCTACCGGGATACGCTGATCGAACAGGCAGAGCAGGGGGTCGATTATTTCACCATCCATGCGGGTGTGCTGCTGCGTTATATCCCGCTTACGGCCTACCGCGTGACGGGGATCGTTTCACGCGGGGGTTCGATCATGGCCAAATGGTGCCTGGCGCATCATAAGGAGAGCTTCCTGTATACGCATTTCGAAGAGATATGTGCCATCATGAAGGCATACGATGTATCCTTCTCGCTGGGGGACGGACTTCGGCCGGGGTCGATCGCGGATGCGAACGATGCGGCGCAGTTTGCGGAGCTGGAGACGCTGGGCGAGCTGACGAAGATTGCCTGGAAGCATGATTGTCAGGTGATCATCGAGGGGCCGGGACATATCCCGATGCACCTGATCAAAGAGAATATGGACAAGCAGTTAAAGGAGTGCCAGGAGGCGCCGTTCTATACCCTTGGGCCGCTGACGACGGATATTGCGCCGGGGTATGACCACATCACTTCGGCGATCGGCGCGGCGATGATCGGATGGTACGGAACGGCGATGCTGTGTTATGTGACACCCAAGGAGCATCTGGGCTTGCCAAACAAGAAAGATGTGAAAGATGGAGTGATCGCGTACAAGATCGCGGCGCATGCGGCGGATCTGGCGAAGGGGCATCCCGGCGCGCAATATCGCGACAATGTGTTGAGCAAGGCGCGGTTCGAATTTCGTTGGCAGGACCAGTTCAATCTATCACTGGACCCGGATACGGCGCGGTCATTTCATGATGAGACGCTTCCGGCGGAGGGGGCGAAGATCGCTCATTTCTGTTCGATGTGCGGGCCGCATTTCTGTTCGATGAAGATCACGCAGGAGGTTCGGCGGTTTGCTGAGGAGAGGGGGTTGGAGGATCGTGCTGCGTTGGAAGAAGGGATGAAAGAAAAATCGGAAGCGTTTAAGGAGGCCGGATCGGAAATTTATTTATGATGGGCGGGAATGGGTTTTTGCTGGCGGTCATTAGTTCGCCGGGGGAAATACCCCGGGAAGCGGAATATATGGAGGGCTTGTTGGAGGCGGGGCTGGAGCGATTGCATTTGCGCAAGCCGGGGTGGGCGGTGGAGGAGCTCCTTGAGCGGCTGGCGCCCCGGTGGAAGTCGAGGCTGGTGGTGCATGGGAGTGTGGAACTGGCGGCGAGGCATGGGGTGGAGCGGGTGCATCGGGTGAACTCGACGTCGGTGCATTCATGGGAAGAACTCAGGGCGTTGCCGCCAGGTTTGGATTATGCCTTTATCAGTCCGGTGTTTGACAGCATTTCGAAACCCGGATACCGGGCGGCAGCTGACTTGTTGGAAATCCCGCCGGGGCCTTTGCCTTGCCGGCCGGTGGGGTTGGGAGGCGTCAGCGCGGATACGATCGGGTTGATGATCACGCGGGGGTGGACGGGTGCGGCTGTGCTGGGATGGATCTGGGAGAAGCCGCGGGAGGCGGTCAGCCGGTTTGAGCAAGTAAAAAAGATCATCGATGGACAGGCCTAGTGTCCTTGTGGCAGCGGGATATGATCAGAGCGCGGGAGCGGGTGTCCTGTCGGATATCAAGACGCTGGAAGCGCATGGCGTGTATGGGTATGCCGTGGTTACGGGGCTGACCTTTCAGAATGAGCGGGTGATCCGGCGGGTAGATTGGCTGGCGCTGAGGGATGTGTTTGAGCAGATCGATCTATGCTATGACTCCGCCGGGTTTGACTGGGTGAAGATTGGGATCACGGAGTCGATGGCGATGGCCGGGGCGATCATCGATCATATTCACCGGCAGAATCCGATGTCGCGGGTGGTGCTTGACCCTGTGATCAAGGCAGGCAGCGGAAAGGAATTCTGGGGGCGGCTCGATCAGGACGAGTGGGAAGCAGTGGCGG
>DATMLR010000573.1:0-8922 GCA_035570015.1 Puia sp. | reverse complement strand
TGTTTCCATTCCTTCTCCATGCCCGCGAGCACCGCCTTGACCGCGGTCGGATCGGCGCTGGCCACTTTTATGGCGACGCTTTGCAGCCGGTTCTTTGTATTTTCGATGACCGCCGGCGGGATCGCCTCATGGAACGAACTCACATGGAAATCCGCCACCACCCCGACCACCGGCCGGCCTTTGCCGTTGTCGCCCGGCGGCCCCCCATACAACACCCGGCCAATCGCCTCCTGTGGAGTCCTGCAGCCCATCATCTGTTTCGCCAACGTCTCATTGACCACCAACTCGCGCAGACTGTCGGAAGGATAGATATTCCGCCCTGCCACCAGCTTCATGCCATAGAAGGGGATATATTCTTCATTCCCGTAATGCACCGACACGAGCCGGGACGCGTCAGGCAAATGCGTGGCCGCATACCCCTCCCCGTTTTGCGCAAACCCCATCGGCGCAGTGCCTTCCATAATGACATTCGCAACCCCCGGTAAATGCCGGATGGATTTCGCATATGTTTCCAACTGCTGAGGTTTAACACCCCAATCGGACAACGTCAGCACCCGGTCGGTGACGAATCCCTTATCCGCTTTCCGCATGAACCCGATCTGTTTGCCGATGACGATAGCGCCAATGATGAAGAGGAGCGAGATCGTGAACTGAAAGACGATCAGCGCCCGCCGCAGCCTGAGACTGCCCCGGCTACTTCCCGAGACGATCCCCTTCAGGCTTTCCACCGCGGCATACCGCGACATGACCCAGGCCGGATAGTAGCCGGCTATCAAGGTTGTGAGCAGGACGACCGTCCCCAGGAAAATCAGGGTTCCCGGATTCGTCAGCACGAAAACGACGCCCGTCGGCACATATTCATGAAACAGGGCCAGCACCGGATTCACGAGCAACACGGCCAACACCGTCGCCAGCAACGTGACCAGCAACGTCTCGACAAGGAACTGTAGCCGGATATTGCGCTTCCGGCTGCCCATCACCTTGCGCACCCCCACTTCCTTAGCCCGGCTCATCGATTGGGCGGTAGAGAGATTGACAAAATTGATGGCTGCGATCAACAGGATAAAAATGGCGACACCGATCAACGCATAGACCGTCGGCGGGTAAACCTTGCGCCAGAGATCGCCGTCATCTCCCCGGTGAAAGTCGGGGGTATAGTGCAGTTCACCCAACGGTTGTAAATAGAACTTCACCGACACCCCCGCCCGATGCAAGTTCATATGCTGCCGGATATACTCCGCAAACCGCGCATCGACCTGCTCCGGCTTCACTCCCTTCCCCAGCTTGACAAAGGCTTCGCTTTGATGTTCTGACAAGGTTGTCCAGTCGGTGCTGGGGATATCCCTTTTCCAATAGCTGTGCGTAGCCGTCGTGATCGAAATAAAATCGGTATAGCCGACATCGGTATTGCCGGCGGGGTCCCCGATGATCCCCGAAACATGTACCGGAACCGAATCGTCATAGACGACCGTCTTCCCGAGCATTTCAGCCGGCGGGATGTTCCCGAAATACAGCCTGCCCCGGCTTGCGGTAAGGACCACATGATAGGGCTCATCCATCGACGCCGCATTCCCCGCCAGCCATTGATACTGGAAAATATCGAAGTAACCGGCAGAAGTAATGATCGCCGCACGCTGATACATGTCTCCCACCCGGTTGTCCATCCTCTTCTCCGGCCCCTCCGCCTGCGGCACCGCGATGTTCCCGTCCATGTTAAACACCACGGCCTTTGCCTCGAAGCCCGGGATCTGCGTCTCGAAACCTGCGACACCTTTAACAGGGCTGTTCAGAAATTCTTCCTGACCGTCCTGCCGGTGGACATTTCCGACGATCCGGTAGATGCGGTCACCGTCCGCCCAATGCCGGTCAAAACTCAATTCATAGTGGGTGATCAGGAAAAGGACCAGGCATCCGCAAATGCCGAGCGCGAGGCCAAGGATATGGATGGAGGTGAAGACCTTATTGCGCAACAGGAAGCGCCACGCGATTTGCCAATAGTTTTTAAGCATGTGTCAGCTTTTGCAAATTAATCCCAAAAGAATGCCAGCCTGTTAATCAATTGCTCAACAGTTACATAGCTTTGGGCATGGACGGACGACTGTCCGCTTTCGATACGGCGGCTGTTCGCCAGGCAACATTTTACGGCGCTTGGGAATCATATTGATGTAAAACCAGGGTTTAACGGGAGCACATTGACCGAAAAACAATTGATCGAAGACTGCCTGAAGGGAAACGCCAGAAGCCAGCGCAGGCTGTTTCAGCGTTTTGCCGGCAAAATGATGACCGTTTGCCGAAGGTATGCGTGTGACCAGACGGAAGCAGAAGATATGCTCCAGGACGCGTTCATCAAAGTCTTCACCCATCTTGACCAGTACCGGTTCGAAGGTTCGCTGGAAGGCTGGATCAGGCGCATCGTCGTTCATTGTGCCCTGAAAGCCCTTCAGAAGAAACGTATCCGGTTCACCGATCTCGCACTGGAGACAGAAGCGCTTCCCTCCCCCGATGCGGGTGCATTGAGTGCGATGAGCGCCGCGGAGCTCCTCAAGCTGATCAGCGCCTTACCCGACGGCTATCGCGTAGTCTTCAACCTCTATGTGATCGAAGGATATGACCATAACGAAATTGCGGCCCTGCTGGATATTAGCCCCGCGACCAGCCGCAGCCAACTGCTAAAGGCCCGCCGGGCCCTCCGGGATCAGATTATTGAAAATAAACGACTGCCCAATCAGTATGCATCATAACGATAACGAATTCGACCGGGTCTTCAGCGACCGGCTCCGCAACCACTCCTCCCCGGTCCGCGGCGACCTCTGGCGCCGTATCCACACCGGCCTTGGTACCTCCGCGCCCCGCCTTCACCCCTTCCGCTTCTGGCGCTACCTCGGCGCCGGCGCCGCAACAGTATCCGTAGCGCTCGCTGCCCAGTTGATCTTAACGCCCAAACACCCCGCCAAATCCGCGCTTAACCATTATTCAAAGATATCGGCTTCCACCAGCCGGCACTCCGATTCGATCGCGCTCAACGGATCTCCGACCCCTGACCGAAAACAGCCCCCGGTATCCAGCCCGGTCAACCCTGCTCCTTCCCCGGACAACCCTGCCCCCGAAAACCACGACTCCGCCGTTGCCAAAACCGAAAGCCCCACCCCTGCCAACCCCGAAGCATCCCCGCCGTCCAACCTTGCAGCTACCCGTGACAATCCTGCAAACCATACTAACCTCGCGAACCGCATCAACCTCGCGAACCATACCAACCACCCGAATCGCAACCACCCCGCGATCCTTACCCCCACCCGCGACAACCCCGCGAACCCCGGATCCAAACCCGCAACCCCCAGCGCGAATCTCGAATCCAATCCCATAGTGGTCCAAAGGCATACCCACCAACCCGTTTCCCTCCCCGAGGTCGCCCGGCTCGCCGCGCCTCCGGTCGTCAACGCCCGCCGGACCATTCCTACCCGCGCCCAAACCCTTGCCGGCAAATCGAAGTCACCCATCACCCTCCACCCCCGAGCCCCCTTCCACCCATTCAAATACATCTCGGTCTACGGCTCACCCGACTTTCCAAACAAGGACTTTAATTTTTCCTGGACCGCAGGCGCCCGCTTCACCTACCAGTTCGCCCGCCACTGGTCAATCACCACCGGCGTGCAATACGAGCAGCTCAACGTTCCCACGGCGGATGTCGGCGGCCTGCCCACCACGCCCTTCCATTTCTCGAACCTCAGCATCCCCCTCCTCGCCGGATACAGGACCAGCTTTTCCCGCTACAACCTGACCGTCACCAGCGGCATCTTTATTCACGCCCTCGCAAAGGTCGTAGGCTCCAATACCTACAACGAGGGCCTCGGCGTGCCCGTGGACCGCAACACAAATACCTTCGCCCTCGGCTTTGACCTCGAACGCCCCATCAACAACCGGTGGGCCGTTTTCATCCAACCCTATCTCCGGGAGGAGATCTTTAACGGCGAGATCTACATCCCCGCCCAATCGATTACCAACGGCATCCTGCTCGGCGGCCGCTATCATCTCTGAAGCGCCTCACCACACCCACACTTCATCCGCCAATTTACAAAAAAAGGACAATCACTATTTTTCCCGCACCATCACCGACCCATCCACATTCATCTTCCTGCCGGAGCAGGAATCTTCAACCACCACCGCCTTTGCCGAGTCATTCGAATACCAGGTCACTTTGTACTTGCCCCAATAACCGAACCCGCAGGTACTGTCTGAGATCATCACTGTATTGCCCTCCACCTTGTATGGACCACCGACCTTCCAGGTCTGACCGTCAAACGTCGCTTCGACATGCCCATTATTCGTGAACACGGCATGGCCGGTAACGCCATTCCCATATGCGACTCTCCAATGCCCCACAAATGAATGGCTCGCAGTGATCCACGCCATTAAAACCGCCGCACCCAGCGGCAATCCAAGAAGATACCTTTTCATGTTTGATTGTTTTACTAAAGATGTAGATGTTTGGAAGAGACAAGACTACATCTGTATGTAGTATTTGGAAGGATCGACGGGGATTAAGATTTGATTCGCCGCCTGATCGCACCCCGCCGTCCATGTACCATCCAGATCGCCGGCGGGATCGTGAAATACCACCATCCCCACAACCACGCGAACTTCGGCGGTAGGGTGAGCGCAAAGATCACGGCGCAAGCGCCAATGACCACCATCGTCAGCTGCGCATACATTTTGGTCCTCGTATCGAAGACCTCAAGCGGACTGAGCTGCAGGTGTCCCCGGCGACGCAGCGCATGCCGGTACATCAACAAAAAGATTAAATAAATAACAAAATACCCGAGCCCGTAGATCACGAACAACTCCGATACCTGGCTGTCCCGGATCGAGAACTGGTTTTTGCCCGGGCCATTGAATATCTCGCCGAACAAAAGCGAAAAGACAAACTTTAACGGGTAAACATAAAAGAGCACGATAAAGATGAGCATTGAATTCAACACCATCGTCCGCGTATCATCCAGCGCATACCGCCGGAAGAAGATATGCTGCTCATACCACACCAGCATTAGCAGCGTAAAGCAAATCGCGAAGGCGAAGAACCCCCGCATGGAGACCAGGAGCTCGTCGAACGACTTGGGAACCTCCAGCGAAACGATCAGCAGGGTGACCGCAAACGCAAAAACGGCATCACTAAAGGTCTCGATCCGTTGGATTTCATGACCACGCACCCGGTAACCCTGGCTGTCGTGCTCCTCCCGCATCGGGAATATTTTTTCCCTGATCATGTCGAAATGTACGAAAAAGCTCCCTACGCCCCCTCCCTGCCGTGACAATTTTTATATTTCTTCCCGCTCCCGCACGGACAAGGATCATTCCGCCCGATCTTCGGCCCCACCTTGATCGGCTCCTGCTTTACCGGGACCGAAGGATCATGATAATCGCCGCCTTGTTCAGGCATTCCCCCCTCCGGCAACCCACCGATTCGTGGTGCGCCGATTCCCGGCCCGGACCCTGCCGCTGCCAGCTCATCCTTCCGCACCCGCAGCTTGCTCATATCCGTCCGCTGCTCACGCCCTTCCCGGATTTCCGATTGGTGATGATGACCCGAGTGGATACCGCTGTGACACAGGAAACTGATAATGTCCCGGTTTACATCACTGTCCATCCGCCGGAAGAGCTCAAAGGCTTCCACCTTATAGATCACCAGCGGGTCCTTCTGTTCCAGGTATGCTGTCTGAACGCTTTGTTTCAGGTCGTCCATGCCCCGCAGATGCTCCTTCCACGTATCGTCGATAATTGCCAGCGTGATCTGCCGTTCCACCGCATTGGTCAGCTCCCGGCCTTCACTGCTTAACGTTTTGTTCAGGTTGGCGATGACATTGGTCCGCTTCTTCCCGTCCGTGAACGGCACCACCACATTCTCGACATGACTGCCCTGCGTCGCCCGAATATTACTGAAGACCGGGACGGCCTGCTTGCGCAGGTCATCCAGCTTCCGTTCATAGTTTTGCGTCGCCTCCTGATACAGCTTCTCCGCCAACTCGGCCGCATCCGCCTTTAGGAACTCCTCCTGTTCGATCTTCGTTTCGACCCCGAAGTTGACAATCGTCGATAGTTTGAACCCTTCATAGTCATCCCCTTCCCGGAACGAGTTGATCAGCCCCTCCGCCACGATATAAAAGGCATTGTCCAGATCCAGCTGCAAGCGGTCGCCGAACAACGCGTGGTTGCGCTTTTTATAGACGACATTCCGCTGTTTGTTCATCACGTCGTCATATTCCAGCAGCCGCTTCCGGATGCCGAAGTTGTTTTCCTCGACCTTCTTTTGGGCCCGCTCGATGCTCTTCGTCACCATGCTGTGCTGGATCACCTCACCCTCCTTATAACCCATCCGGTCCATCAGCGACGCGATCCGATCACTCCCGAACATCCGCATGAGATCATCCTCCAGCGACACATAGAACTGCGTCGTACCGGGATCACCCTGCCGCGCGCTACGGCCCCGCAGCTGGCGGTCCACACGCCGGCTTTCATGCCGCTCCGTCCCGATGATGGCCAGCCCGCCCGCTTCCTTCACCCCTGGCCCCAGCTTGATATCCGTACCACGGCCTGCCATATTCGTCGCGATCGTCACCGCACCGGCCAGACCCGCTTCCGCCACAACCTGCGCTTCCCGCGCATGCTGTTTCGCGTTCAGTACATTGTGCGGGATCTTCTTTACCTGCAGCATCTTGCTCAGCAACTCGCTCACCTCCACCGACGTTGTACCGACCAGCGACGGCCGGCCCGCTGTCCGAAGCCGATCGATCTCATCGATCACCGCTTTATATTTTTCGCGTTTGGTCTTGAAGACAAGATCCTGCGCATCGATCCTTATCACCGGCACATTGGTCGGGATCGTTACCACGTCTAGCTTGTAGATATCCCATAATTCCGCCGCCTCCGTTTCCGCCGTCCCGGTCATCCCCGCCAGCTTATGATACATCCGGAAGAAGTTTTGCAGCGTGATCGTCGCATAGGTCTGCGTAGCCGCTTCGATCTTCACGTTTTCCTTCGCTTCGATCGCCTGATGCAGCCCGTCACTATACCGGCGCCCGTCGAGGATACGACCCGTTTGCTCGTCGACAATCTTCACCTGTCCGTCCAGAACCACGTATTCCACGTCTTTATCGAATAAGGTATAGGCCTTGAGCAATTGCTGGACCGTATGGATGCGGTCCGCCTTTACCGAGTATTCATTGAGCAGCGCTTCCTTGCGTTGCAGCTTCTCTTCGTCGGGGACGGTTTCCTTTTCGATGTCGGCCAGCTTGATCGCGATATCCGGCAGGATGAAGAAATCCGGGTCTTCCCCTTCCCGCGTAATCAATTGGATGCCTTTATCCGTCAGATCGACCTGGTTGTTCTTTTCGTCAATATGGAAGTATAGCTCCGCATCCACCTTCGGCATCTCTTTCGACTGATCTGCCAGATAATAATTCTCGGTTTTCTGCAGCCTGACTTTGATCCCCGGTTCGCTCAGGAATTTGATCAGCGGCCCGGATTTTGGCAGGCCCCTGAAGGCCCTGAACAATGCCAGCCCCCCATCCTTCGGGTCGTCATTCCCTTCGGCCAATTTTTTCTTCGCCTCGATCAGGCACTGGTTCGTCACCCGGCGCTGAACGTCAAAAAGTTTCTCCACCCGACCCTTCAGAATATGATATTGCTGATCGTCCCCCTTCGGCACCGGACCCGAGATGATCAGGGGTGTCCGCGCATCATCGATCAGCACGCTGTCGACTTCGTCGACCATCGCAAAATGATGTTTACGCTGCACCATCTCCTCCGGCGAGTGCACCATATTGTCGCGCAGGTAGTCAAAACCGAATTCGTTATTGGTGCCATAGGTGATGTCCGCCAGGTAAGCCTTACGCCGTGCCTCACTGTTCGGTTCATGCTTGTCGATGCAATCCACCGTCAGCCCCAGCCATTCAAAGATCGGTCCGTTCCATTCCGAGTCACGCCGCGCGAGATAGTCGTTGACCGTCACGATATGCACCCCTTCCCCCGCCAGCGCATTGAGATAGGCCGGAAGCGTCGAGACGAGCGTTTTACCTTCCCCCGTCGCCATTTCCGCGATCTTGCCCTGATGGAGTACCGTCCCCCCGATCAGCTGAACGTCATAATGAACCATGTTCCAGGTGATCGGACTGCCCGCCGCCATCCAGGTATTTTTATAAATGGCCTGATCTCCCTCAATCCGGATATGTTCTTTTTTCACCGACAGGTTCCTGTCCAGTTCCGTCGCCGTCGCTACAACCTCCGTATTTTCTTTAAACCGGCGCGCCGTCTCTTTTACGACCGCAAACGCCTCCGGCAAAATCGTGTCCAACACTTCCTCGAACCGCTCATCCCGCTTCTTCTTCAAGGCGTCGACCTCCTGGTAGATGACATCCTTACCATTGATTTCGGAAAAGGGCAGCGCCTCTGCCCGGTCGTTCAGCTCCGCGATCTGGGTGTCTATCTCGTTGAGGTGATCCTTGATCCGCGCCTTGAACTCGACCGTCTTCGCGCGCAACTGGTCGTTGGTCAGGGACTGATAACCCGAAAAGTGCTCGTTGATCTCCCCCACCCGGGGCAGGATACGTTTGATGTCCTTTACTGACTTATTTCCACCAAAAAACATAGAGAAAATACCTGACATAACTCCTTAAGTATTAATGATTTTATGGGTTTCCTGGTAATCCCCTTTCAAAAATAGTGCTATCCTTCCCGGAAAGTCAAATTGACAGGAAGGCAAATGTACGAATTCCATTGCTCGTTTTGATTTGACCAACATTTGATCTCTTCCCCAACTTTTCTTGCGTCGCACTCTTGTACCGTACCAATTCTATTCACCCTTCCAAAACCTTTCCCGTATTGACTTTCCCCAAAACCTCTCCCGCATCACCTTTTACGACAAAAAAAAGT
>DATMLR010000572.1:0-8841 GCA_035570015.1 Puia sp. | reverse complement strand
GAAGCGGGAATTCAAGGTGGAAGTCAACCAGGGCGCGCCCCAGGTTGCCTATAAAGAGGCGTTTAACGCTTCTGTGAACCATCGTGAGGTCCTGAAGAAGCAGACGGGTGGCCGTGGTAAGTTCGCCGACATTCAATTCGAGATCGGCCCTGCCGACGAAGAATGGCTGAAGGAGAATGAAGGAAAGGCCTTCCAGTTCGAGAACGATATCTTCGGAGGTTCCATTCCGAAGGAATTCATTCCGGCGATCAGCAAGGGTTTTGAATCCTGTATGCCCACCGGTGTTCTGGCGGGTTACCCGATGACGAATATGAAGGTCCGGATCTTTGACGGCAGCTATCACGATGTGGACTCCGATGCGATGAGCTTCGAGCTTTGCGCCAAGGGCGGGTTCCGGGAAGCAGGTCCCAAGGCCAAGCCGATCCTGCTGGAGCCGATCATGAAAGTAGAGGTGCTGACACCCGATCAGTACATGGGTGATGTAACCGGTGACCTCAACCGTCGCCGCGGCATCCTCGAAGGGATGGACAGCCGGAATAACCTGCAGGTTATCAAGGCTAAGGTTCCGCTGAGAGAGATGTTCGGATATGTGACCGAACTGCGATCCATGAGTTCCGGCCGGGCGACTTCGACGATGGAGTTCTCGCATTATGCACCGGCGCCGAACAATATCGCCGAAGAGGTGATCGCCAAGGTGAAAGGCAGGAAGGTAAACGCCTAAGCCGGCCTGAACCGCACGCGGTAATTAGATTAAAATAGGATTAAAATACGGCCCCGCTACGATTTCGTGGCGGGGTCTTCGTTTTTTGGATAGAAGCTTGCTTTTTAACCTTTAGTGTTTTAACCTTTGTTAGAGTTAGGTGTCAAACCCGTGAACTTAAAAACCAACTTATGAAGAGTAAACTTGTAAAACTGGCCTTTCTGCTTGCCCTCGCGATCGGCGCTGGTTCCTATACCAACACCGTTTCCGCGCAGGTCTATGTATCGGTTCGTCCCGAATGGCATCCTGTCGTAAGACCGGTCGCTCCGAGCCCGCGCCACGTCTGGATTGACGAGGAATGGGCATGGCGTGGCGGCGCTTATGTCGCCGTCGGCGGTTATTGGGCCGAACCACCGCATCCGGGCTGGATTTGGTATCCCGGTCATTGGTATCATGGCGGCAGAGGTCACCGCTGGTATCCGGGACATTGGGGACATCGTTAATCGCTAATGGCACGACGCTCAGAAATTTGTTGAATGGAGCCCGGCAAGGATGCCGGGCTTCTTTTTTTGGGCCAAAAGGGGTTATTTTGCCCCACCTAAAAAATCAGCTATGGGATTATTGCGAAGTATTCTGGTGCGTTGTTTTACGGTAGGATTCGTTGTTATGGTGGTTGGGCGGGTGGCAGCGCAGCCCGGTTCGAGCCTGCTCAAATGGTCCGGGGACGGAAACTCCTATTATGAGGCCAAAGGAGGAAATATCATACAGGTGCAATTACCGGATGACCGGGAGACGGTGGTGGTGTCGCAGGAGCGGCTCAAGCCTTCGGGAAGGGCGCAGGCGCTGGCGGTCAGGAACTTTGCGTTTTCGGCGGATGGGAAAAAACTGTTGATCTATACGAATGCCCAACGGGTTTGGCGCTATGATACGCGTGGGGATTACTGGGTGCTGGACATGGGCTCCTGGCAATTGACTCAAGTCGGAAAAAACAGACCGGCAGCTTCGCTTCAATTTGCGAAATTCTCGCCGGATGGAACACAGGTGGCCTATGTCAGCGAGCATAATATCTACATAGAGGACCTTGGGACGGGGCAGGCGAGGTGTCTTACAAGCACGAACGGGACCCGGAAGTTGATCAACGGGACATTCGACTGGGTCTATGAGGAGGAGTTGGAAGACCGGGACGGGTTTCGCTGGAGCCCGGATGGTCAGCATATCGCCTACTGGCAGATCGATGCCAACCAGGTGAAAGATTACCTGATGCTGAATACAACGGATTCGACCTATCCCTTTGTGGTCCCGGTGGAATATCCGGTGGCAGGCGAACCTCCTTCGCCGTACAAGATTGGGGTGATCGATCTTTCGTCAGGGATCAATCGCTGGATGGATATTCCCGGTGATCCGAAGAACACTTATCTTCCCCGGATGGAGTGGGCTGCGAATTCCCGGCAGCTGATCCTGCAGCAGTTGAACCGAAAACAAAATGAAAGCAAACTACTTGTGAGTGAAATCACTTCGGGGGTAACCACGCCGATCTATGATGAAACCGATAGTGCATACATCGAGTCCAAAGGATTCTGGCAGGACGGAGTGA
Source organism: Puia sp. (assembly GCA_035570015.1). Classification (GTDB taxonomy): domain Bacteria; phylum Bacteroidota; class Bacteroidia; order Chitinophagales; family Chitinophagaceae; genus Puia. Next base: position 6,547 of record DATMLR010000572.1, on the reverse strand, counting down.
TCGCCGGCTGGGACTGGCTGAAGGGAGGGGCGTCGTTCCTGTGGGTTTCGGAAAAGGACGGCTGGCGTCATATCTATACGGTGACCCGGGACGGGAAGCAGGAAACGCTGATCACGAAGGGCAACTACGATATCGGGCGGATCAAGCTTGTGGATGAAAAAAACGGGTTCGTTTATTTCATGGCTTCGCCGGAGAATGCCACGCAGCTTTATCTGTACCGCGTCAGGCTGGATGGGAAAGGCAAGCTCGAAAAGATGACGCCGGCGGCGGAAACGGGGACACATGAATATGATATTTCTCCTTCCGGAAAATACGCCCTGCATACCTATAGCAACGCAAACACGCCGGAGAAGCAGGATTGGGTCGATCTCCCCGAGCATAAAACGCTGGCGCAGGCGACGGGTGAGAATGGTGGTCCGGGACTTCCGGCCAAAAAGGTGGAGTTCTTCAAAGTCCGGACGCCGGATGGAGTAGAGATGGACGGCTGGATGGTAAAGCCGGTACCTTTTGACAGCACGAAGAAATATCCGGTCGTCTTCTATGTGTATGGCGAGCCGGCTGCTCAAACGGTTACCGATGAATACTACACGGGGTTTAATTTCCTGTACAACGGGGATATGGCGAAGGATGGGTACATCTATATGAGTCTGGATAACAGGGGCACGCCGGCGCTAAAGGGCCGGACCTGGCGGAAGTCGATCTATCGGCATATCGGGAGGATCAACATTCGGGACCAGGCGATGGGGGCGATGGAGATCCTGAAATGGCCGTTTGTCGACAGCAACCGGATTGCAGTATGGGGTTGGAGCGGCGGCGGGTCCAGCACGTTGAACCTCCTCTTCCAGTATCCGCAGATCTATAAGACCGGGATTGCCGTCGCAGCGGTGGGAAATCAGCTCAGTTATGACAACCTCTACCAGGAACGGTATATGGGTTTGCCGCAGGAGAACCAGGAGGATTTTGACGCGGGTAGTCCGATCACATATGCCAGGAACCTGCGGGGTAACCTGCTGTATATCCATGGGACGGGGGATGATAATGTGCATTATCAGAATGCGGAGCGGCTTCTGAATGCGCTTATTAAATACGGAAAACTGTTCCAGTTCATGAGCTATCCCAACCGGTCGCATGGCATCTTTGAAGGCGACGGGACGCGGGCACACCTCTCGCTGCTGTATACGGATTATCTGCGTACGCATTGTCCGGGCGGGGGGCGGTAGGATGATTCACGGGGTGGTCCCCGGTCCTCGCTCAGGGGGCACTGTTGTAAATATCAAGGGCGCTGAACAGGTGCTTTTTGACGTTGAATATGGGAATGAATCCGGTTAAGGCCATGGCGGAGCCGACATAGAATAAGGGTGAAAGCCCGTAGTGAGGAAGGGTCGGCATCGGGGCATTCGGATTGTTCATGCTGTTGGCGTACCAGGCGGCGGATTCCTGCTGGTAGGTGTTATAGGCGGCGGTGTTGCGCTGGTGAGTTTGGATGATGCCGGCGATCCTCAGCTCGGCGAGGCTGGCAGGGTTGTCGGCCATCGCAATCTTTAGGTTATGGGGTGTAAGGCGCTCGACCTCCCCGTCGGTGCCCTTGCGGAAGAACCAGGCGTTTTCTCTGCTGGTAATGGGACCTTCCGGCGTCGGAGACCACCAGGCGGTTTCCGTTTCGTAATAACACTTTGAATACAGCGAGATGCGGAGGCCTTCGTCAATGAGCCTAAAGGCATCATAATACCCGTCGATCGCCCCAACGGCGAAAATACCGTCCCAGCCTTTAAAATCTCTGGCCGAGTCGAGGGGGATCCGCCGGTTACCATCGAGGAGAAGGTATTTCCCCCGGGTCAGGGAATTGACCAATCTGACATGGTTGCTGTGAATGGTGGTGCCGTCGAGAAGATGAACGTAATAAAGGGAGTCCGATTGGCAGCGGCCGGAGTCTGATTGGCTGCGGCCTGGCAGGGCAAAAAGGGTGGAAAGGCCGAGGGTGATAGTCTTGATATTCAAATATTTACATTGAGACCAACCTATTGAGGGAAAGTTAAAAAGAAGGAATTTAAACCGGGATTAAAGCGGGGTTGGTGGTCATTAGGCCGGACAGCAGGTGGTTTGGGCGGGTCAGCGGGCGAAAAAAAAGCCCTGATTCTTTGGGTAATAACTTACATAATACATACCTTTGCATCCCCATCGAAAAATGGGAATTGGCTTATGTCTCAACGAATCAGAATCAAATTGCAGTCGTACGATCACAATCTGGTGGATAAATCTGCCGAAAAGATCGTTAAAACCGTCCGTAGTACCGGCGCGGTGGTCACGGGTCCTATTCCGCTGCCTACGCGTAAGAAGATCTTCACGGTACTTCGTTCGCCGCACGTCAATAAGAAGGCTCGTGAGCAGTTCCAGCTGCATACGCACAAGCGGTTGCTGGACATCTATACGTCTTCTTCGAGGACGGTGGATGCGTTGTCTAAGCTGGATTTGCCTTCCGGCGTGGATGTTGAGATTAAAGCATAGACGGGCCGGAGGCCCGTCGCCGCCCGAAGGGTAACCGAGCGAAGCGAAGGTTACGAACGAGGAGGAGCGTGGCGAAGCAGCTCCGACGAAGTTCAGACATGGGTGGACCGGTTTGCGCCGAAGGCGCAAAAATGTGTAAGGGAAAAGCTCTTTAACATCCATCTATAAACTCCTGGTCAGTGAGAGCCGATCCGGATAAAATAGCGCTGGATTACATTGGAAATCTGCCTGGATGCTGCGATGCTCCGGGTGATAAATATGAACAAGCCATTCAGGGTTTGTTTACTGCCGGTACTTCTGGCTTCCGGGTTCTGCGAGAGGCAGACGAAGGGGTCGAAAAGAAAAGGTCGGCTGCAAACGAGGGATTGAAGGATCAGATCGATGCTGTTATACCAAAACAGTATGTCTGGGCTCGGTCTCATGCCCGATGGTAAAAACTTTTTAAAAAATGAAAGGTATTATTGGTAAAAAAATCGGGATGACCAGCATCTTCAGTCCTGATGGCAAGCAAACGGCCGTCACGATCATTGAGGCCGGTCCCTGTGTCGTCACACAGGTAAAGACAAAAGAAACGGATGGCTATACTTCTCTCCAATTAGCATTCGGCGACAAGAATGACAAGCACACCACAGCAGCAGAAAAGAATCACTTCGCCAAGTCCGGCGCTTCTCCCAAACGGTTTGTAAAAGAATTTCGCAATTTCTCCATAGAAAAAGCTCTTGGTGAATCTATCACCGTGGACATCTTCGCCGAGGGTGACAAGGTTGAGGTCGTAGGTACTTCGAAAGGCAAAGGTTTTCAGGGTGTCGTAAAGCGTCATGGCTTTCATGGCGTCGGCGGACAGTCGCATGGTCAGCATGACCGTTCGCGTGCGCCGGGTTCGTTGGGTAACTCGTCCGATGCATCCCGGGTCATGAAAGGGGTAAGAATGGCCGGCCGGATGGGCGGCGATCGGGTGAAGATGAAGAGTCTCAAGGTGGTGAAGATCTTCCCTGATAAGAACTACATCCTGGTCAGCGGGTCTGTTCCCGGTCATATTGGTTCCATTGTCTATATTCAGAAGTAAGAAGTAAACCGGCGGGTATCCAATAATGGGGTCCGCGCAAAAACGAATTATCATGCAAGCAGATGTTTTAAATATAGAAGGAAAGAAGACGGGCCGAACGGTGGAGTTGCCGGAGGAGATTTTTGGGATTGAGCCGAACGATCATGTGATTTATCTGGCCGTCAAGCAGTATCTGGCTGCTCAGCGTCAGGGTACGCATAAGGTAAAGACACGTCTCGAAGTGCAAGGTTCAAGCAAGAAGCTGCATAAGCAGAAGGGTACGGGTGGCAGCCGTAAGGGTAATCTGCGTAATCCGTTGTACAAGGGCGGCGGTACGATCTTCGGGCCTAAGCCGCGCGATTATGACTTTAAGCTGAACCGGAAGGTGAAGGACCTGGCAAAGATGTCAGCCCTGTCTTACAAGGCGAAGGAAAACAAGATCGTCGTGGTAGAGGACTTTAAGCTGGAGGCGCCGAAGACCCGCGAGTTCGCGGATGCGCTGAAGGGTTGGGATCTGCAGGACAAGAAGGTGCTGTTCGTGATGCAGGAGGATAGCGACAACCTGTACCTGAGCATGCGCAATCTGCCTTCGGTGGAAGGTACGCTGCTGGCGGACATCAACACTTACGATATTGTCCATGCCGAGGTGCTGGTCTTGTCGGAAACAGTGGCCAAAGTATTTGCGGACGAGGTGGCAGAGGAAGAAAAAGCATAAATAACTCAATAAATTATTACGAGATGAAACTCGCTGAAGTTCTGATAAAACCGATACTGACTGAAAAGGCGAATTCCCAGCAGGATAAGCTGCGGCGGTATGCGTTCCGGGTGAACCGTAAGGCCAATAAGCTGGAGATCAAGAAGGCAGTGGAAGATTTCTATGGGGTGACGGTATTGGACGTCAATACGGTTGTGGTACCGGGGAAGAATAAGACCCGTTTCACGAAGGCGGGGTATGTTCAGGGCCGGAAGCCCGCCTACAAAAAGGCGTTGGTAACGGTAGCGGAGGGAGAGACGATCGATTTGTACGCCAGCATTTAGCAGACATCAATTTATTAAACGCATAAGACAAGAACAATGGCACTGAAAAAATACAAACCGATCACTGCCGGAACGCGCTGGAGGATTGGAAACGCGTATGCCGAGGTGACGACCGATACACCGGAAAAGTCGCTGCTGGAGAAAGTAAAGTCTACGGCCGGCCGCAATGCGCAGGGCCGCAGGGCGATGCGTTATATGGGCGGCGGTCATAAGAAGATGTACCGGGTCATCGACTTCAAGCGGAACAAGAAGAAAATCCCTGCGAAGGTGGCTTCTATCGAATATGATCCGTATCGTACCGCCTTTATTGCGCTGCTGAATTATACGGATGGGGAGAAAAGGTATATCCTGGCTCCCCAGGGTTTGCAGGTTGGCGCTACGGTGACTTCCGGTGATGATATCGCTCCGGAGCTGGGGAATGCGCTTCAGCTGAAGAACATGCCGCTGGGTACCAATGTGCACAATATTGAGATGCAGCCGGGCCAGGGCGGCAAACTGGTACGCAGTGCCGGTACTTCCGCTCAGTTGACCAATAAGGAGGATAAATATGCCGTGCTGAAAATGCCTTCGGGTGAATTGCGGAAAGTGCTGATCAACTGTTATGCTACAGTAGGGGTGGTTTCGAACAGCGACCATTCGCTGCAGAGCATGGGTAAGGCAGGCCGCAACCGGTGGAGGGGTATCCGCCCGCGGAATCGGGGCGTAGCGATGAACCCGGTCGATCACCCGATGGGTGGTGGTGAAGGCAAGGCGTCCGGCGGTCAGCCGCGCAGCAGGAATGGTCAGTACAGCCGCGGTCTGAAGACCCGTCAGAAGGGCAAGGGTAGTGACAAGATGATCATTCAGCGGAAAAACGGTAAAAAATTGTCGAAATAATTTAATTATCAATAATTATGGGTCGTTCAATTAAAAAAGGTCCTTACGTAGACTTTAACCTCGAGGAGAAGATCCTGGCGATCAATGAAGGGTCGGCAAAGAAGGGGGTGATCAAAACCTGGAGCCGTCGGAGCACGATCACTCCGGATTTCGTAGGGCATACTCTGGCGGTGCATAATGGCAACAAGTTCATCCCGGTGTATGTAACGGAGTTTATGGTGGGCCACAAGCTGGGTGAGTTTGCGCCTACCCGCAACTTCAAAGGACATTCAAGTAAAAAGATAGCTGTTTAGCAAAAAACGATATATAAATGGAAGCAGTAGCTAAATTGAGAAATTACCCCACGTCACCGCGTAAGATGCGTCTTTTGGCTGATGAGATCCGCGGCATGCAGGTCGAGAAGGCCCTGGCCTTACTGGAACATCATCCGCAGCATTCATCCACGCCCTTGTGGAAGCTGCTGTGGTCGGCGGTAAAGAACTGGGAGCAGAAGAATGAGGGGCAGAGCGCGGCCGATGCGGGATTAGTGGTTAAGACAGTGTTTGTGGACGGCGGAAGGACGTTGAAGCGGATGCGGCCCGCGCCCCAGGGCAGAGGTTACCGGGTCCGGAAGCGGAGCAATCACGTTACCATTATTGTCGATACGACATTGGTCGTCACGGAGCAAGAAACAAATTGATAAAACTTATTTAATAATAATATGGGTCAGAAAACGAATCCTATTGGGGCCAGGTTGGGGATCATTCGCGGTTGGGAATCCAACTGGTATGGCAGCAAAAAAGATTATGCTGGCAAGTTGATCGAAGACAACAAGATCAGGACCTACCTGAACGCCCGTATCAATAAGGGTGGGATTGCCAAGATCGTTATCGAGCGCACGCTGAACAAGCTGATCGTGACGATCCACACTTCCAAGCCGGGGATCATCATCGGTAAAGGCGGTGGTGAGGTGGACCGGATCAAGGAAGAGTTGAAGAAACTGACAGGGAAAGATGACGTGCAGATCAATATCCTGGAGATCCGCCGGCCGGAGCTCGATGCCAATATCGTGGGTGATACCATTGCCCGCCAGATCGAGAACCG